>NZ_JBBMEP010000003.1:0-149640 GCF_040096475.1 Faecalibacterium faecis
ATACATTCGTGAATGCTGTTTATCTCTATGATGAAAAAGTTTTGATTACATTCAACTACAAAGACGGCACAAAAACCGTCACTTTCGATGAGATCGCCGCCAAAGATGCCCCAGAGGGCAATGGTTCGGATTTGGGTTGCTTCGCTCCACCAACAAAAAGCACCTGGATTCGTTGAAATCTGGGCGCTTTTCTTTTTGCTGAAACTGGTTTATAAAGCACTCCATATCACAGAACGATTCGCTATTAGGGCGGCTTTTGTCACAATTTGTACGTATTTCCAGCAAAACAGAATGATTGTATAAAATTTATACACCCGCTAAAGTTTGTTTGTTGTCTGCTGCTGCGGCGCGGGGTATACTGTTGCCATAAGGACGGCGCAAGGATGCCGAAAAAAGCAATAAAAAGCAGGGAGGCTTTTCTATGTACTATTCCAGTGGCAACTATGAAGCATTTGCAACTCCTAAAAAGCCGGAGGGTGTCGATCATAAATCTGCATATATCATTGGTTCCGGTCTGGCCGCACTGACGGCTGCATGTTATCTGGTGCGTGACGGCCAGATGAAGGGCGAGCATGTGCATGTGTTTGAGAAAGACCCCATCCCCGGCGGTGCCTGCGACGGCTACAAATACGATATCGGTTACGTGATGCGCGGTGGACGCGAGATGGATAACCACTTCGAGGTCATGTGGGATCTGCTGCGCTCCATTCCGTCTCTGGAGACCGAGGGTGCCAGTGTGCTGGATGAGTACTACTGGCTGAACAAGGAAGACCCCAACTATTCACTGTGCCGTGCTACCGTCAACCGCGGCGAGGATGCCCACACCGATGGCAAGTTCGGCCTGTCTGATAAGGGTGCTATGGAGATCATGAAGCTCTTCTTCACCCCCAACGAGCAGCTGCAGGATAAGAAGATCACCGATTTCTTTGATGATGAAGTGCTGAACTCCAACTTCTGGCTGTACTGGCGCACCATGTTTGCCTTTGAAAACTGGCACAGTGCTCTGGAAATGAAGCTCTACCTCAAGCGCTATATCCACCATATCGGCGGCTTGCCGGATTTCACCGCCCTGCGCTTTACCCGCTACAACCAGTATGAATCTATCATCCTGCCCATGGTCACTTACCTGAAGGACCACGGTGTGCAGTTCCACTATGAGACCAAGGTCGTGGACGTGAAATTTGAGATCAATGGCAAGCGCAAGCAGGCAAGCAGCGTGGTTGTGGAGCACGCAGGTGAGATCAGCACCATTGACCTGACCGAAAATGATTTGCTGTTCATCACCAACGGCGGCTGCGTGGAAAGCTGCACGATGGGCGCACAGGACAAGGCAGCAGGCTTTGATCCCACCATCAAGCCGGGCAACGGCTGGGACCTGTGGAAGAAGATCGCTGCACAGGACCCCGCATTCGGCAATCCTGAAAAGTTCTGCTCCGACCCTGAACATTCCAACTGGGAAAGCGCCACCATCACTACGCTGGACGACAAGATCCCGCAGTATATCCAGAAGATCTGCAAGCGTGACCCGTTCAGTGGCCACACCGTCACCGGCGGCATCGTCACCGTTAAGGACTCCAACTGGCTGCTCAGCTGGACGCTGAACCGTCAGCAGCAGTTCCGAAACCAGCCCAAGAACCAGCTGTGCGTCTGGGTCTACGGCCTGTTCAGCGATAAGCCCGGCAACTACGTCAAAAAGGCCATGCGTGACTGCACCGGCAAGGAACTGTGCATGGAGTGGCTGTACCATATCGGTGTGCCCGAGGATCAGATCGAAGAGCTGGCCGAGCACAGTGCCAACACCATCCCGGTCATGATGCCGTATATCGATGCATTCTTTATGCCGCGTGCGATGGGCGACCGTCCTGATATCGTGCCGGAGGGTGCTGTCAATTTTGCCTTCCTGGGTCAGTTCGCCGAGACCGGCCGTGACACCATCTTCACCACAGAATACTCCATGCGCACCGGTATGGAAGCTGTGTACACCCTGCTGGACATCGACCGCGGTGTGCCCGAGGTCTGGGGCAGCACCTATGATGTACGTGCCCTGATCGATGCAACGGTCAAGCTGCGCGACGGCAAGAAGATCACCGACATGGATCTGCCGCTCATCCCGCGCCTTGCCATGAAGGAAGCTTTGAAAAAGATCGAGGGTACCGACCTTGAGAAATTCCTCAAGGAATACAATGCGATTTGAGCTCGTTGCTCTGATCCATTTTTGAATCCCCTTTGAAAACAGCCCGCTTTTGCAGTCAACGACTGGCTGCAGATGCGGGCTGTTTTTTGCCCCGAAAAGGAATAATGTTGCACAAAAAGTGCGGCTTAGTACCGTGAATTATGAACAAATTGTGCGATTCCGGGTTGTTCTTGGGTGTTTTGTGTGTTATGCTTAATATAATAAGCGTCGGGCTGGTTCTGTGCGCCCGATAAAAACAAAAGAGAGTTTTAAGAGGAGGTCGTTTTTCCATGAAACAGCTTATCTCCCGCCGCAGCTTCCTGAAGGCCGCAGGTGTCACCACGGCCGTTGCTGCCGTAAGTCTGGGCGCACCCGCTGCGTCTGCATGTTACCCCGGCAGCTTTAAGGACATTACGATCCTGTACACCAACGATGTTCATACTTACATCGACAAAAAATCGCCGGAACTGACCTATGCTGCCATCGCAGCTTTGAAAAAGAGCTATCAGGATGCAGGCAAAAATGTCCTGCTGGTAGATGCGGGCGACCATATTCAGGGTACCGCATATGGTTCCATGGACGAAGGTGCCTCTATCATCCAGCTGATGAACGCCGCTGGCTACGATGTTGCTACGCCCGGCAACCATGAATTCGACTACGGCATGGCCCGTGCAAAAGAGGTAATGGCTGAGGCAGATTTCCCGTACCTCTCCAGCAACTGGGTCAATCTGCCGCTGGGCAACCGCGTTCTGCCGGATGTCAAATACTTCACCATCGGCGGCCGCGTGATCGCATTTGTGGGCATCACCACGCCCGAGACCTTCACCAAGTCTACTCCGGCTTACTTCATGGATAAGAGCCAGAGCCGCTATATCTATGATATTCTGGGCGGTGACGACGGCCAGAAGCTGTACAAGGCTGTGCAGAAGTCCATTGATAAGGCCAAGGTTCTGGCTGACTACGTGATCGGTCTGGGCCATCTGGGCGTTGATCCTTCCTCTTCGCCCTGGACCAGCAAGGAAGTCATCGAGCACACCTCCGGCTTCGATGCATTCATCGACGGCCATTCTCACACCAAGATGGAGTGTGAGTGGGTGAAGGATCTGTCCGGCAAGGCTGTCGCCCTGACCCAGACCGGCTCTTATTTTGCAAATGTTGGCGAAATGACCATCAAGGCTGACGGCTCCATTGCCACTCGTCTGATTTCCTCTTACGAAGGCTCCGACAGTGCTGTTGCCGATATCCAGAACGCATGGGTCGCTTCTGTGGACGACATGCTGGGTGAGAAGATCGCTGTTGCCGATACGAACTTCTACATCTCCGACCCCGAGACTGGCAAGCGCCGCATCCGCATGGCAGAGACGAATCTCGGCGACTTCGTGGCCGACGGCATTTACTCCTACTTCAATGAGGTGGAACAGCTGCATTGTGACATCGCTATCATGAACGGCGGCGGCATCCGCGCCGATGAGAAAGCCGGCTACTGGACCTTCAAGACCTGCAAGCAGGTCAGCCCGTTTGGCAATGTGGCCTGCCTGATGTCTGTCACCGGCAAGCAGATCCAGGATGCACTGGAGTTTGCAGCCCGCTTTGCCGGAACGGAAAAGGAGAACGGCGGCTTCCTGCATGTGGCAGGCGCTTCCTACGAGATCCACGCCGATATCCCCAACACCGTGCAGACCGACGAGAAGAATGTCTGGATTGGCAGTGCCACCGGCACTCCGCGCGTGCAGAACGTGAAGATCTACAACAAGGCTTCCGGTACTTATGAACCGCTGGACGAGAGCAAGACCTACGCTCTGGCTGGCATGAATTACACTCTGCGCAATCTGGGCGATGGCTTTGCCATGTTTGATGGCGCAGAGCTGATCAAGGACTATGTGTCTGAGGATTACCTTGTGATGTCTACCTATGCCATGACCTTTGGCGGTGTAGATGCAGAGGGTCTGCCGCATTTGACCACCGCAAACAGCCCGCTGGCCGATTACCCGGGCTATCTGCTGGATTACGAGAATCCCTACGGCGCAGGCCGCATCAGCATCCTGTAATAACTGCATAAAAATGGGCGTACCGTCGCAAAGACGGTACGCTGTTTTTGTATAACAATATAGAACGAAAAAAGCCATCCGGTGTAAACCAGATGGCTTTTTGGTTGGGGATGAGAGAATCGAACTCCCACAAGTAGAGTCAGAGTCTACCGCACTACCACTATGCAAATCCCCAATATTCGATTGCGTTTCGCAGTGTGACCCGCTCAACGTGTGCTATTATACGCGGAAAAGTGATACTTGTCAAGCGTGATTTTGAAAAAAATGCAAACTTTTTTAAAATGCGCGCACCAGCGGAGAAGTTTCTGCTTTACCATAAACTGGCATATTCTGCACCGGTCTCTTCATATACTAAAATGTACAAACCTTCAAGATACACAAAGAAGAGGAGGACGGCCTATGCTGGAACGAACCCATGCCCAGAACACCCAAACTTTGCTTTCGAGCCGCATCCCGCGGGATACCGAGCACGAACGTTATCACCCAGAACTGGAAGAAGAGCTGAAGGAATGTCTGTTCTGCCTGCGGCGCAATGAGATGATGTTTGATCTGGAGGTAGATACAGACCTGATCGAGCAGCGCATTTACGAGCGGCAGGCGCTTTTGTGCCGCTACCGGTACTTACTGGCCAGGGCGCGGGAGCTGGGGCTGCACACCGTCCTGACGAAGTATCAGCCTGCTGGACAGGTTTGAACAGGTTGGCAGCATAAAAATCTTGACAGAAAGCCCCTTGCGTGTTATCATAAGCAAAGATAAATGCGTACTGGGCTTTGTCCGGCGCGATGAAATTTTGAGAGTTAGAGAGGTTTTCTATTATGGAACGTATTAAGACCATTGCTACTCGTGACCTGACCAAGAGCGTTAAGACCGGCGGCTGCGGCGAGTGCCAGACTTCCTGCCAGTCCGCTTGCAAGACCTCCTGCGGCGTGGCTAACCAGCAGTGCGAGAACAGCAACAAGTAATTTTTGCAACCCCCTGCCGCCTTTGCCGGGCGGCATTTTTTTGTATAATTGGAATGGAGAGTAAAATGGTACACCAGTATCAATTGAACGGCTATAACATCGTGCTGGACACCTGCAGCGGCTCGGTGCATGTGGTGGACGATGTTGCATACGATATCATTGCCATGTACCCGGAGCATACTGCTGACGAGATCGTTTCGGCTATGATGGCAAAGTATGGAGACCGCGAGGATGTCACGGAGGAAGATCTGCGTCAGTGCATCGATGATGTGACCAGCCTGAAGGAAGCAGGCAAGCTGTGGACCCCGGATACCTATGAGAATATGGCTTTCGACTTTAAAAACCGCAACACCGTGGTCAAGGCCTTGTGCCTGCATGTTGCACACACCTGCAACCTGAACTGCTCCTATTGCTTTGCTTCGCAGGGCCGCTATCAGGGCGACCGTGCGCTGATGAGCTTTGAAGTGGGTAAGCGTGCCATGGACTTCCTGATCGAAAACTCCGGCACCCGCCGCAACCTTGAGGTGGACTTCTTTGGCGGCGAACCGCTGATGAACTTTGATATGGTCAAAAAGCTGGTGGCTTACTGCCGTGAGCAGGAGAAGATCCACAACAAGAACTTCCGCTTTACCATGACCACCAACGGTATGCTGATCGATGACGATGTGATCGATTTCTGCAACAAGGAGTGCCACAATGTGGTGCTGAGTCTGGATGGCCGCAAAGAGGTCAACGACCGCTTCCGCAAGGACTATGCAGGCCATGGCAGCTACGATACCATCGTGCCCAAGTTCCAGGAGTTCGTGAAGAAGCGCGGCGACAAGAACTACTACATGCGCGGCACCTACACCCACTACAACACCGACTTCACCAACGATATCTTCCACATGGCCGACCTCGGCTTTACTGAGCTGAGCATGGAGCCTGTGGTGTCCAAGCCCGGCGACCCCAGTGCCCTGACCGAGGAAGATCTGCCCATCCTGAAGGAACAGTACGAGATCCTTGCCAAGGAAATGATCAAGCGCAACCGCGAGGGCCGTGGCTTTACCTTCTACCACTACATGATCGACCTCACCGGCGGCCCCTGCATCTACAAGCGCATTTCCGGCTGTGGCTCCGGCACGGAGTACATGGCTGTTACTCCTTGGGGCGATCTGTACCCCTGCCACCAGTTTGTGGGCGACCCCAAGTATCTGATGGGCGATATCTGGAAGGGCGTTACCAACACCGCTGTGCGGGATGAGTTCAAGCACTGCAACGCCTATGCCCGCAAGGAGTGTCAGGACTGCTGGGCAAAGCTGTACTGCTCCGGCGGCTGTGCAGCCAACTCCTACCATGCCACCGGCAATATCACCGGCGTGTACGAGTACGGCTGTGAGCTGTTCAAAAAGCGAATGGAATGCGCTATCATGATCAAGGTCGCTGAGAATCAGGAACTTGCCGCCAAGGGCATCGAGGTGCCTATTGAGCTTGGTTCCACCTGTAACGCCTGTGCTGATGGCGAAGCCTGCGAATGAGCACGACCACGCCTATTGTGGATTTTGTGCGCCGTTACGCACAGTCCGGCACCTCGCGGCTGCATATGCCCGGCCACAAGGGCCAGAGCCTTTTGGGCTTTGAGCCGTGGGACATTACCGAAATAAAGGGTGCGGATGAACTGTATGGGGCTGACGGCATCATTGCCCAGAGCGAAGCCAACGCTACCCGGCTGTTCGGCACGGTGCATACCTATTACAGCACAGAGGGATCGTCCCAGTGCATCCGTGCAATGCTGTGCCTTGCACTGCAGGCTGCGCCCGCAGCCGGACAGCGCCCGGTCCTGCTGGCAGCGCGCAACGCTCACAAAGCGCTGTTGTATGCGGCGGCGCTGCTGGATTTTGATATCCAGTGGCTCTGGCCTGCGCCGCAGGATGCCGGTGCACTTTGCAGCTGCCCGGTGTCAGCTGCAAAGCTGACAGGTGCTCTGCAGGGTTTGGCACAGCAGGGCAAAAGGCCCTTTGGTGTCTACATCACCAGTCCGGATTATCTGGGCGGCGTGCAGGATATTGCAGCGCTGGCCGGAGTGTGCAAGGATTTTGGCGTTCCGCTTCTGGTGGATAATGCCCACGGTGCTTACCTGCGTTTTCTGCCGCAGGGCGGTCAGCATCCTATTGCGCTGGGCGCGGCCATGTGCTGCGACTCCGGCCATAAAACGCTGCCCGTTGTCACTGGCGGCGCATACCTGCATCTGGGCAAAAATGCCCCCATTCAGGACGAAGCCGCTGTGCGCAATGCACTGGCATTGTTTGGTTCCACCAGTCCGTCTTACCTGATCTTGCAGTCGCTGGACAAATGCAATCAGGTTCTGTCGGAGGGTTATCCGCTGCGGCTTTTGCAGTGCTGCGGATATTTGACCCGCCTGCGCCGGGAGCTGAACGAAGCCGCTGCGGCAAAACACTGCCCGGGGCCGCTGGCACTGGAAAGCGAACCTCTCAAGGTTACGCTGGATGCTGCTACACTGGGCATGACCGGCACAGAGCTTGCAGAAGCGCTGCGCAGCGCAAAGGTCGAGTGCGAATATGCCGACCCGCGCTATGTTGTGCTGATGTTCACCCCGGCAAATCCGCCGCAGGACTTTGAACGGCTGACTTCTGCCGTTCTCCACATTGTGGAAAACCTTACAGGACCGTTCCCGCTCCCGGAAAAAAGCGATCGTGAGCTTTTGGAGCTGGAACACGAATTGCACACCTGCTGCAGCATCCGGCAGGCCGTGTTTGCCCCGCAGGAGCAGGTGCCCACAGAGCAGGCGGTGGGGCGTATCTGCGCTATGCCGACGGTTTCCTGCCCGCCTGCGATCCCCATTGCGGTCAGCGGCGAGAAGATCACATCGGCTGCCGTCCGGCTGATGCAGAAATACCATGTAATGCAGGCGGCTGTCCTGCGCAAAACGATCTGATTGTTTCAAAAGGCCCAAAGGCATCGTGCGTTTTGCACGGTGCCTTTTTTGCGCGCATATCCTGCAAAGCATGTGCATACTTTTCCAGTAGAGACGGACAGGGAAAGGAGCACACTGCATGGAACTGAAGATCTTTCGGGATACACTGCCGCAGGCAGGCACGAGCTGCACCGTCAAGGCAGAACTTCCGCTGGAAACCGAGATCCTGATTTCAGATTATCTTCCGCCGGTGTTCAAGCTGGTCAAATGCTTTGCAAAACCGGTGGTGCTGCAAAAGCAGCTGCAGCCCGGGCGGCTTACATTGGAAGGCTATCTGCGCTGCACTGTGTTTTATCAGGGCGAGGACGGGGCCGGGCTTTGCCAGACCGAGCAGAAGCTGCCGTTTACAAAGCAGCTGGAGGTGCCGGAATTCTCCTTCACCAGCTGGATGGCCATGGTAGAAGGGCAGACCGAATACCTCAACTGCCGAGCGGTAAACCCGCACCGCATCGAGGTGCGCGGAGCCTATGGTCTTGTAGTTACTATCCATACACAGGATAAACAGGAACTGATCACGGCGCTGGCCGATGGCGGCATTGAACAGAAATTGCAGACGCTGAACGGCGTGCGCAGCACCGCGGTGCTGGAAAAGCTGGTCACTGTGGAAGGGGAGCTTGTTTTTGCAAAGCCGCCCGCAGCCATTCTGGATATTACCGGCAGCGCCGCCGTGCGGGAGGTAAAGCTGCTGGCGGGCAAGGCAGTGGTCAAGGGCGAGGTACGTGCCCAATGCGCCTGGCGCGCGGAAGGCGAAAGCAGCCTGCAAAGTCAGGCGGCATCCCTGCCGTTCAATCAAGTGGTGGATCTGGAAGGCGTGGCAGAGGACTGCAGATGCATGTGCGTGCTGGAGCCGGTTGGCTTTGCCCTTGCGGAGGGCGAACAGGAAGCCAGCGGCCAACTGACAGCCAGCGTGATGATGCATTTGCACGCATGGCGGCCCTGCCAGCTGCAATACGTAGCGGATGCCTTTTCTACGCAGTTTGAAACCGCCGTCACGCCGCAGGAATTGGCAGCAGAAGATCTTGCCTGTATGCTGAACGAGACAGCATCTTCCACGGCCTCCGGGCCGCTGCCAGATGCGGATGCTCAGCTGCGCGCCTGCTTTGTGTCTTATGGACCGGCGCAGGTAACACCTTACCGCGACGGCTGGGCCTTTACGGTGCGTGCCGTTGCCACCGCCTTTGCCGAGAACAGTCTTGCCGAGCTGGAAAGCTACGAAAAAACACTGGAGCTTGTCTTTCCGCTTGCAGTAGAAGCCCCGCCGGGTGCACAGTTCAGCCCGGAATGCTGGCTGAGCACCGAGAACATCCAGTGCAGCTGCACTGGCGGCACATTGGAAGTGACGGTCACCGCCCGTGCCGAAGGAGCCATCCTCTGCCGGAGCACACATCCGGGCATCGGCAGCATTGAGCTGGGCGAACCGCTGACGACTCCGGACCCGGAGATCGCACTGCGCATCTACTATGCACAGGCAGGGGAGGAGTTGTTCGGCATTGCCAGACGGTTCCATGTGTCACCGGCACAGATCCTGACGGCAAATGGGCTGGAAGCCGGTACGCAGGTCCTGCCGCAGGCGATGCATTTTCTGGTGCCAGGTGCATAAATCGACGAAGAACGCTGCCTTTTCAGGCGGCGTTTTCCTTTTGTGCCGAAAAGAAAGTGAAAAAGCCCTTTCTTCTCTGTGTGCGTGAGAGTATAATAAAAAGCGGTGTTTGAAATAGGAAAGGAGTAAAAAACAAAGATGAATTCCAAAAGTAAGCTCCTTGCCCCGGAGCTTGTCAATGCAGAAAGGCCGGTTTGGGCTTTCAGCAAAAAGATTTTCTGTGAGGGCATGCGGGATGGCGTTCCCATTGCGCTGGGCTATTTTGCTGTTTCCTTCTCGCTGGGCATTGCGGCCCGCCGGGCAGGCTTTACCCCGTTTCAGGGCTTTCTGGTCAGCCTGCTGAACAACGCTTCGGCAGGCGAGTACGCTGCATTTGCCATCATCATGGCCAATGCAACCTATCTGGAAGTGGCCATCATCACACTGATTGCCAATGCGCGCTATCTGCTCATGAGCTGCGCACTGGCCCAGCGCTTTGCGCCGGGCACACCCTTCTGGCACAGGCTGCTCATCGGTTATGATGTGACAGACGAGCTTTTTGGCATCACCATTGCACGGCCCGGCAGCCTGAACCCATATTATACCTACGGTGCCATTCTGCTGGCGGCACCGGCTTGGGCCATCGGTACAGCGTTGGGCATCATTGCGGGCAATCTGCTGCCGCTGCGGGCTGTCAGTGCGCTGAGCGTTGCCCTTTACGGCATGTTCCTTGCCATCATCATTCCTCCGGCGCGTAAGAGCAGGGTGGTAGCTGCACTTGTTGCCATCAGCTTTGCACTGAGCTTTGTGTGCAATTACCTGCCGGGTATCTCCGCTCTTTCGGAGGGCACGCGCACCATTTTGCTCACAGTGCTCATTTCCAGCGCTGCAGCAGTTCTTTTTCCGGTAAATCCAGACGAGCAGGAGGCAGAGCATGACGCATAATCATTACATTTACATTGCAGTGATGGCGCTGGTATCCTATGCCATCCGCATCCTTCCGCTCACACTGATCCGCAAGCCCATCAAAAATCGCTTCATTCAGTCGTTTCTGTATTATGTGCCCTATGTGACGCTGGCGGTCATGACCTTCCCGGCCATTGTCAACGCGACCCAGAGCCCGGCTGCCGGTGCCATGGCGCTGGTGGTAGGCATTGCAGCTGCTTGGTTCGGCGCAAGCCTGTTTCAGGTATCTGTGGCCTGCTGTGCCGTCGTGTTCGTGCTGGAACTGTTCCTTTAAAATTTCTGTGCCCGGCAGGCTGTCATGCTGCTGGGCACTTTTTCATTGCCCTGCAGGAGGAAATTATCATGAAAAAAATTCTTATCACCGGTGCAGGCGGCTTTGTCGGCTCCCGCATTTTGCAGCAGTGGCAGGGAAAGTACGAGCTTTGCGCCCTTCCAAAAGGCTTTTTCTGTACAGCCGATGAAGCTCTCACCCGTGCACAGGTGGAAGCTTTGCATCCGGATGTGATCCTGCACACCGCCGCTCTTTCCGATACCAGTTACTGTGCGCAGCATCCGGCAGAAGCTTACCGTGCCAATGTGGAGCTGCCAGTCTGGCTGGCACGGGCTGCGCAGCAGACGAAGGCAAAGCTGGTGGCATTCAGCTCGGATCAGGTCTATGCTGGTGTGCAGCAGCAGGGGCCGCTGCCGGAAACACTGGCCCTGCATCCCGCAAACATTTACGGCCAATACAAGCTGAAAGCAGAGCAGCGTGTGCTGGAGCTCTGCCCGGACTCGGTCCATCTGCGTGCCAGTTGGATGTATGACCTGCCCGGCTATGGGCTGCCCATCCGGGGCAATCTGCCGCTGAATCTTCTGCGTGCCGCGCTGAAGGGAGAGGCTCTGCGCTTCTCCCGGAACGACCACCGCGGCGTGACCTATGTGCGGCAGGTGATCGAAAATCTGGAGCCTGCCATGGCGCTGCCCGGCGGCGTATACAATTTTGGCAGCGGCAATGCCGAAAACATGGTATGCACCGCCCGGCAGTTTGCCGAAACGCTGGGAATCGCTGTGCAGATCGAGGAAGAAAGCTGGGGCCGAAACCTTGTGATGGACACCACAAAACTGGAACGCTTCGGCATCCGGTTCGACACCACTCAGCATGGGATCCAGCGCTGTTTAAAAGATTACGGGCTAAGAACGCTGTAAAATTTCCATATCGCACAAAAATCAAATAAAACAAAACAAAAAAGCAGGAGTTCTGCGCGAAATTCTTCCGACCAAAGCGGAAAAAACGCACAAAGCGCCCTGCTTTTTGTGTTTCTCAGCGGGAAACAGCCGTTCACGAAAAAGTCATACTTAATTTACAAGGATACGCAGTTTTGCTATAATAAATCCGCTTTTTTGGTAAAGCAGTCGAAAAGAATGATTTTTGTCAAGATTTGAGGAGAGTGGAACATTTGAAGGAAGTCAAGCTCGAAGAGTCGGCGTATCAGTTCGACGCAAAAATGTCCCTGAAACAGGCGATCCCGCTGGGTCTGCAGCATGTCTGCGCCATGTTTGTGGGCAACCTGACCCCGCTGCTGATCATCACCAGTGCCTGCGGCATTGCGGGTGGTGAGTTCGCAGATCTGCAGGTCACGCTGCTGCAGAGTGCCATGTTTGTGGCCGGCGTAGTCACGCTGGTACAGCTGTTCACCATCGGCCCCGTGGGCGGTAGCGTGCCCATCATCATGGGCACCAGTTCCGGTTTTATCGGCGTGTTCAACAGTGTTGTCGGCAGCATGGGCGGCGGTGTGCTGGCCTATGGTGCCATTATGGGTGCATCCATCATCGGCGGCATCTTTGAAAGCGTGCTGGGCTTCTTCCTCAAGCCTCTGCGCAAGTTTTTCCCGCCGGTCGTCACCGGTACGGTTGTGCTTTCCATCGGTCTTTCGCTGATTTCGGTGGGCATCAATTCCTTTGGCGGCGGCAACAGCGCAAAAGACTTCGGCTCCATGGAAAATCTGCTGCTGGCCCTGTTCGTTCTGGTGGTCATTCTGATCTTCAAGCATTGGACCACGGGCTTCCTCAGCTCTTCCGCGATCCTGATCGGCATTCTGGCCGGTTACGTTGCGGCTTTTGTCATGGGTCTGGTGCTGCCCACCACCGGTGTCACTGCCGATGGTGTAGAGTTTACCAAGGCATGGGTGCTCAACTGGAATAAAGTGGCACAGGCCTCCTGGTTTGCCATTCCCAAGCTGATGCCGGTCAAGATCGTGTTTGATATGCGCGCCATTATGCCGGTGATGATCATGTTCGTTGTTACCGCTGTTGAGACTGTGGGTGATATCTCCGGTGTCATGGAGGGCGGCATGAATCGTGAACCCACCGATAAAGAGCTGTCCGGCGGTGTGATTTGTGACGGTCTGGGCTCCTCCTTTGCGGCTTTGTTCGGCGTACTGCCCAACACTTCCTTCAGTCAGAACGTGGGTCTGGTGGCCATGACCAAGGTGGTCAACCGCATGGCTCTGGCCTCCGGCGCCATCTTCCTGATCCTGTGCGGTCTGATCCCCAAGCTCGGCGCGCTGATCTCCATTATGCCGCAGGCCGTTCTGGGCGGTGCTGCCGTTATGATGTTCTCTTCCATCGTGGTCAGCGGCATCCAGCTCATCACCAAGGAAAAGATGACCCCGCGTCAGCTTACCATCGTCTCGGTGGCTCTGGGTGTTGGCTACGGCATGGGTGCTAACAGCGGTATTCTGGCACAGGCTCCGCACGCTTTCCAGCTGATCTGCGGCGAGTCCGGCATCGTTCCGGCTGCGTTTGTGGCGATCCTGCTGAATGTGCTGCTGCCGAAGGATGACAAGGCAGTATAAAGCTCAAAGCTTCTGCCGGGCCAGTGCTTCCAATTGCGCCAGTGCTTCGGGCGTGTCGGCGTCGGCCAATTCATTCCGATCCGCAATGTAAACGGTGTGAACATGCGCGGGATATTTCCGAAGCAGAACACTTCCGCCCATGCCCTGCGGCAAGGTGAGCAGTTCCTGAAAAAGTCCTTTTTCAAACAGAACGGGACTTCCAGTAAGGGGAGACGGGTCGTTACGGACCCGGAATCCCAGACGGAAGATCTCCCGTTCTGTTTCTTTTTGCCGCTCCAGCCGAGTCCTTTGATCCCATCCGGAGATGCCTGCCATGGCTTCCACTGTCTCGCGGCACAAAAGCGGTTGGTCTCCCGGCAGGAACATGCAGCCAAAAAGCTCCGGAACCTGTTCCAGCAGCGCAGAAAGACCCAGCCGCACCGTATCGTTTCGGCCAGGCAGATCGTGCAGCAGCACCGGAACATTGCGGGAGCGGCAAAGCTGCGCAACTTCGTCCGAACGTGTCACCACGATGCGGGCCGAAAGCTTTGGAGTATCGGTCGCCGCAAATGCACGGCAAAGCATCGGCTCCCCGCAGAAATCTGCCAGCAGCTTGTTGGAACCAAAACGGTGGCTTACCCCGGACGCCATGATGACACAGCCCACCGGAAGAAGTTCTTTCATATAGTACCACTCTTTCTGAAACGAATTCACAATAGTATTATATCGAAATCTGTGTTAAAATAAAAGAACAGAGAAAAAAAGAGAGAGGAACCTGCATCTATGATGACGATCCGAGAATATAAGCAGGCCGAAAGTCTGGAAGAAGCGTGGCAGCTGAACCAGAAAAAGGCCAACCGTGTGCTGGGCGGCATGATCTGGCTCAAAATGGAGAACATCAATGTCGGTACAGCCATCGACCTGTCCGGTCTGGGACTGGACACCATAGAGGAGACCGAGGGCAGCTTTTCCATTGGTGCCATGGTTACACTGCGCCAGCTGGAAGAGCACGCCGGTCTTGCTGCGTATACCCATGGCGCAGTAAAGGAAGCGCTGCGGCATATCGTGGGCGTGCAGCTGCGCAATCTGGCAACTGTGGGTGGCAGCATCTACAGCCGGTTCGGCTTTTCCGATGTGCTCACGCTGTTTATGGCCATGGACTGTTCGGTGGAGTTGTACAAGGGTGGAATCATATCCCTGCAGGAGTATGCTGAGCGCCCCTATGACCGGGACATCCTTGTGCGGCTGATCGTTAAAAAGGAAGAAGCAGAATTTTTCTATCAGTCCGTGCGCAACAGCCAGACTGATATCCCGGTGCTTACCTGCGCTGCCGCCCGTCTGGAAAACGGCAGCTATCGCATTGCGATCGGTGCGCGGCCGCTCAAGGCTGTGCTGTTTGAGCTGCCGGCAAAGGCGGGTGTTTCTGCGCAGGAACTGGCGCAGAACTTTGCCGATGAAGTAAAGCAAAAAATTGTCACTGGCTCCAATATGCGCGGCAATGCCGAGTACCGCCGCCATCTGGCAGGCGTTCTGACAAAGCGTGCTGTTCTGGAACTGGAAGCACGCACGGCACAGGAGGAAAATTAAATGCAGATCACTCTTACATTGAACGGCATCAAGGTCACAGAGGATGTGGCTGCAGATATGCTGCTGATCGATTTTGTACGTGCCCACGGCTGCAAGAGCGTCAAGCGCGGCTGTGAGACCTCCAACTGCGGTCTGTGCACGGTGTTTCTGGACGAGAAACCGGTGTTGTCCTGTTCGGTACTGGCAGCGCGTGCCAGCGGCCACAGCATTACCACACTGGAAGGCCTGCAGGAAGAAGCCGCGGAATTCGGCGGCTTTATCGCGGATCAGGGTGCAGAGCAGTGTGGCTTCTGCAACCCGGGCTTTATCATGAACGCGCTGGCCCTCTTCCGCGAGAATCCGTACCCCAGTGAGGAAGAAGTGAAGGAATATCTCTCCGGCAACCTCTGCCGCTGCTCTGGCTATGAGGGCCAGCTGCGCGGCATCATGAACTTTCTGGCATGGAAAAAGCAGAAGGAGGCCGCAGAATGAGTACCATCAACAAGCCTTTCCGTAAAAAGGATGCCATGCAGCTGGTCACCGGCCAGCCCGTCTATATGGACGATGTGATCCCGCAGGACTGCCTGATTGTAAAGCTGCTGCGCTCTCCGCACGCAAATGCCATCGTCAAAACGATCAATACGGCTGTAGCAAAAAAGGTGCCCGGCATCGAGGCAATCTTTACATGGGAGGATGTGCCGCAGGATGCGCCGCGCTACACGCAGGCTGGCCAGACCTATCCGGAAGCCAGTCCGCGTGACCGCCTGCTCATTGACCGCCATGTGCGTTTTGTGGGCGATGTGGTGGCCATTGTGGCCGGTAAGGACGAAAAGTGCGTGGATAAGGCTCTCAAGCTCATCAAGGTGGAGTATGAGGTTTTGGAAGCAGTGCTGGACTATCACACTGCCAAGGACAACCCCATTCTGGTGCATCCGGAGGACAACTGGGCCAGTCTGTGCCCGGTGGGAGCCGACAACAAACGCAACCTCTGCGCCCACGATGAGAGTGGTTCCGGCGATATCGATGCTGTATTGGCGGCCAGCGATGTAGTCATTGACCATGTGTACCACACCAAGGCCTGCCAGCAGGCCATGATGGAGACCTTCCGCACCTACTGCTCCATTGATACCTATGGGCGGCTGAATGTGCTCAGCTCCACGCAGATCGTGTTCCATGCACGGCGCAATATTGCGAACGCACTGCATATTCCCAAATCCATGGTGCGCGTGGCAAAGCCCCGCATCGGCGGCGGATTTGGTGCCAAGCAGACGGCGGTCAGTGAGGTATATCCGGCTTTTGTGACTTGGAAGACCAAAAAGCCCTCCAAAATCATTTTCAGTCGTGTGGAAAGCCAGATCGCATCCTCGCCGCGTCACGAAATGGAGATCCATGTGCGGCTGGGTGCCACGAAGGACGGCGTTGTGAAGGGCATTGATCTGTACACCCTTTCCAATACCGGTGCTTACGGTGAGCATGGCCCTACGACCGTGGGCCTTTCCGGTCACAAGTCCATCCCGCTGTACGGCAAGGCAGAAGCCTTCCGCTTTATCAGTGATGTGGTGTATACGAACCACATGTCTGCCGGTGCTTACCGCGGTTACGGCGCAACGCAGGGACTGTTTGCCGTAGAATCTGCTGTCAATGAACTGGCTCATAAGCTGAATATGGACCCCTTTGAGCTGCGGCTGAAAAACGCCGTACAGGAGGGCGATGTGATGCCCGCCTACTATGGGGCTGTCAACACCAGCTGCGCGCTGGACCGCTGCCTTGTCAAGGTGCGGGATATGATCGACTGGGAGCACAAATACCCTGCCCGTGATATGGGCAACAGCAAGGTGCGCGCTGTCGGTATGGGCATGGCGATGCAGGGCTCCGGCATTTCCGGCATGGATGTGGGCAGTGCCACCCTGAAACTGAATGACGACGGCTTCTATACCCTGATGATCGGTGCGGCCGACATGGGCACCGGCTGTGACACTACACTGGCGCAGATCGCTGCCGAGGTTCTGGACTGCCCGCTGGACAATATCACGGTCTTCGGAGCTGATACGGATACCTCGCCCTATGACTCCGGCTCCTATGCGTCTAGTACCACTTACGTTACCGGCAAGGCCACCGAAAAGTGTGCCATGAAGCTGCGCGGCCAGATCTGCAAGCTGGGCGCAGAGCTGCTGGAATGCACCGAGGACGAGGTGGAATTTGATGGAAAAGATGTTTTCAAGAGCAAAGATCCCACACAGAAAAAGTCTCTGAGCGAGATCGCGTATGCTTCTCAGTTCGGCCACATGGTTCCGCTGGAAGCCACCGAAACACATACTTCGCCTTTGTCGCCGCCGCCGTTCATGGTTGGTGCTGCTGAGGTGGAAGTGGATACTGAGACCGGCGAGGTAAAGCTGCTGGAGTTTGATGCCTGTGTGGACTGCGGCACGCCCATCAACCCGAACCTGACCCGTGTGCAGACTGAGGGCGGTCTGCTGCAGGGCATCGGCATGACTCTGACCGAAAACATCACCTACGATAAAAATGGCTACCCGGAAGAGAATTCTCTGTTCCAGTACAAAATTCCGGCCCGCACCGATGTGGGCAAGATCAAGGTTGAATTCGAGAGCAGCTATGAACCCAACGGACCCTTTGGCGCAAAGTCCATTGGTGAGGTGGTCATCAACACACCGCTGCCTGCCATTTCCGATGCCATCTATAACGCTATCGGTACCCGGTTCTATGAGCTGCCCATCACACCGGAAAAAATCGCCATGGCAGTTGCAGAAAAGCAGAAATGATCGACGAAAAAATTTTTCCGTTTCTTGCGGAGAAGGGACATGTTATTTCTCTGGTGGGCGGCGGCGGAAAGACCACACTGATGTACAATCTGGCTGCGCACTGCGCCCGCAAGGGCTGGCGGGTATTGGCCGCTACCACCACCCATATTATGCAGCCGCCCGGCGGGGTCTGGGCACAGACGGATGCAGAGCTTTTCCGCCTGTGGAAGTGCGGCAGTTATGCCGTGGCCGGAACCGCTGCACACGGCGGCAAATTGACGGCCCCGCCGCAGGCACAGCTGGAGCGCTGGATGACCCTTGCAGATATCGTGCTCATTGAAGCGGACGGCGCAAAACGGATGCCCTGCAAGGCACCCGCTGCGCACGAGCCGGTGCTTTTACCGCAGTGCGATACGGTTCTGGCCGTAGCAGGGCTTTCTGCGTTGAGGCATCCGCTCCGGGAGGTCTGTTTCCGGGCAGAGCTTGCCGCAGAGCTGCTTTGTGTTCCGCAGGATGCGCAGTTGACACCGGAACTTCTGGCAAATCTGCTTGCAAGTGAAGCCGGTGGAAGGAAGGCTGTAGGGGATCGCAGCTTTTATGTTGTACTCAATCAGGTCGATACAAAAGAGCAGGCTGCTCTGGCCCGGCAGGTGGCTGATATTCTGAAAAAAATTTATCGGATTTCCTGCGCTACGTCTCATTTCGAGAAAGGAGAACGTGCATGAGCAAAGAAGGCAAGATCGTGTTCTGCACCGGCGGCGGATGTACCGCAAAGCTGGGAGCCGGAGCGCTGAGCCGTATTCTGGAAAAGCTGCCGCGCGGTGCAAGAGACCCGAGCCTGCTGGTGGGCTACGACAGCCGGGATGATGCCGCCGTGTACCGCATAACAGATGATATTGCGCTGGTGCAGACGGTGGACTTTTTTCCGCCGATGGTGGACGACCCCTATACCTTCGGGCAGATCGCAGCGGCCAACGCCCTGAGTGATGTCTATGCCATGGGTGGCGAGGTTAAGACTGCACTGAACCTTGTCTGCTTCCCGGAGAGCATGGATCTGAACATTCTGGGCGAGATTCTGCGCGGCGGAGCCAAGAAGGTGGCCGAAGCGGGCGGAAGCCTTGCGGGCGGGCATTCCATTGCCGATACAGGTGTGAAATACGGACTTTCGGTGACTGGCCTTGTGGACCCGAAAAAAATGTATACGAATGATTCCGGCAGGCCCGGCGACAAGCTGATTTTAACAAAAGCTCTGGGCGTGGGCCTGATCTGCACGGCAAACCGTGTGGGCGAAGCGGCACCGAAAGATATGGCCGGTGCCATTGCGTCCATGACAACGCTGAACAAAAACGCTGCCGAGATCAGCCGAAAGTATACGGTCCACGCGGCAACCGATGTGACCGGTTTCAGTTTTCTGGGCCATCTGCACGAGATGATGGGCGGAAAGCTTTCCTGTATCATTGATGCACGGATGGTGCCGGTTCTACCGGGAGCCGAAAAAGCGGCAGATGATTTTTTGTATACCGCTGCCGGACAGCGCAACCGCAACCATACCGGCCCATATGTCACTTTTGAAAATGTGCCGTTTGCAATGGAAGAGGTGCTGTTTGACCCACAGACTTCCGGCGGACTATTGCTGGCCGTGTTGCCAGAAGAAGCAAATGCGCTGGAAGCAGAGCTGCAGGCCGCTGGCCTGCCCGCAAAGATCGTGGGTGAGATCATACCCAAAACCGAACAGGAAATCACTGTAAAATACTGATGGAGGCCTACAATTATGATGCTGAAAGTTGATGCCCGTGGTGACGCATGCCCGCTGCCCGTTGTAAAAGCCAAAAAGGCGATCTCTGAACTGAAGGGTGCCGGTGAGGTGGAAGTGCTGGTGGATAATGAGATCGCCGTGCAGAACCTTACCAAAATGGCCCAGCAGAAAGGTTATCAGTACAGCGCCGAAAAGCTGGCCGAGCGGGAATACCGCGTGCTGTTCACGGTCGGCGAAGCGTCCGAAACACCCACTGAAGAAGCACCGGCCTGTGCACCGGACACCCGCACGGACACGGTGGTTGCCATCAGCTCTGATAAAATGGGCATTGGCGCAGATGACCTTGGCAAGTCCCTGCTCAAGGCCTTTGTGTTCGCACTTACCCAGCAGGATCAGCTGCCCAAAACAGTGCTGTTCTATAACGGCGGCGCGTCCCTGACCTGTGAGGGTTCGCCCATGCTGGATGACCTGAAGGCACTGGAAGCACAGGGCGTGGAGATCATGACCTGCGGCACCTGCCTGAATTTCTATGGCCTGACCGAAAAGCTTGCTGTTGGCAGTGTGACCAACATGTACACCATCGTGGAAAAGCTGACGCAGGCAGGCAACGTGGTGAAACCGTGATCTATCTGGATAACGCTGCCACGACCCTGCGCAAGCCGCCGCAGGTAGAGCAGGCTGTGCTGGACGCAATGCGCACGGCAGGCAATCCGGGACGGGGTGCCCATGAGCCAACGCTGCACGCAAGCCGTCTTGTTTATGCTGCGCGGTGCGCAATGGCAAAGCTCCTCCACGCACCAGACCCGTCCTGTATTGCTTTTGCGGCAAATGCAACGGAGGCCTTGAACATTGCATTGGGTGGTCTTTTTGCACCGGGCGATCATATCATCACAACGGTATGTGAGCATAACTCTGTTCTGCGGCCGCTCTACCGGCTGCGGGAACAGGGCTTGCAGTTCAGTTTTGCGGGCGTGGATGAGCGCGGACGGCTGCAATATGATGACTGGGATAAGCTGGTTCAGCCCAATACAAAAGCGCTGGTCGTAACAGGTGCTTCCAATGTGACCGGCAACGGAACGGATCTTGCAAAAGCAGCGGGTTTTGCGCACCGGCACGGCCTGCTGCTGATCGTGGATGCGGCCCAGACGGCGGGTTCACAGCCCATTGACGTACAGGCACTGGGCATTGATGTGCTATGCTTCACCGGGCATAAGGCGCTGCTTGGCCCGCAGGGAACAGGCGGCTTGTATGTGCGCCCGGGGCTTTCCATCCGGCCATTGGTAGTGGGAGGCAGCGGCGTACACAGCTTTGATGAACAGCATCCTGCACAGATGCCCACCGCTCTGGAAGCCGGGACGCTCAATGTTCCGGGTCTGGCGGGCCTGTGTGCCGGTGTGGAATGGATTCTGGCTCAGGGTGTGGAAACGCTGTGTGCAAAAGAAACTGCACTGGCGGCGCTCTTTTATAAAAACATTCGAGATCTGCCGAACGTGAAGATCTACGGCGACCCGGAAATGGCGCTGCACGCTCCCATTATCTCGCTCAACATTGGAGACGAAGATTCAGCCCGCATTGCAGATATTCTGTGGGAGGACTACAGCATCTGTGTGCGTGCCGGCGCGCACTGTGCACCGCTGATGCATAAAGCGCTGGGCACGGTGGAACAGGGCGTGGTACGGTTCAGCTTTTCGCATTTCAATACGGAAGCCGAAGTGCTGCAGACCGCAGCCGCTGTTCAGGAGCTTGCACAGGAGATCTGATATGCGCATCAAAAAAACTTATATTGTTCTTTCATTCCGCACAACGCTGGATGCCATGGAATGGGAAAAGCAGTGCCTTGCGGAGAAGGTTCCGGGCAGGCTCATCCCACTGCCGCGCGAGATCTCCGCAGGCTGCGGCCTTGCCTGGCGGATGCTGCCGGAAGAATTTGAGCAGTGGCAGAACCGGCTGGACCCGGCACGTTACGATCAGGCCGCAGCAGTAGAACAGTAATAAAGATAAAACAGGAGAATGACGCATGGGTAAAATGCCGCTTTATACAATGCTGCAAAAAGCCCGTTCTGCGGGCGGCTGGACGATGGTGGCCCAGTTAGAGGGCGATGCCGCGGGGAGCCAGCTGCTTTTGCTGGAGGGCAGGCCTGTGTGGCAGAGGGGAGACAGCACCGTACTGCTGCAGCACCTGACAGAACTGCAGGGCTGCACAGCAGCTGGTATCCACTCTGTTGCAGGCACAGACATCTTTGCGGAGCGCTTTGGCGCGGTGCCGCAGCTGGTAGTCTGCGGCGGTGGACATGTGGCTGCAGCCGTTGTGCAGCTTGCAAAGCTGCTGGGCCTGACGGTCCTTGCAATGGATGACCGCGAGGAATACGCACAGCAGCTGCGGCTGGCCGGAGCTGATAAAGTGCTCTGCCTGCCGTTTGATAAAGCGCTTGCGCAGGTACCTGACGGCGCAGAGACTTATTTTGTGGTCGTCACCCGGGCACATGCATTTGATGTGGACTGCCTGAAGGTGATATTAAAAAAGCCTGCAGCCTATGTTGGCATGATGGGCAGCCGCGGGCGTGCCGCACTGGTGCGCCGTCAACTTCTGGAAGCCGGTATCGATGCCGAAAGAGTGGAGGCGTTGTACGCCCCCATCGGGCTTTCCATCGGCTCACAGACGGCAGAGGAGATCGCACTTTCCATTCTGGCACAGATCGTATCGATCAAGAATGCGCGTCCGCAGACGGAGGGCTTTTCATCTGCCCTTCTGGAAGCCATGGCTCAGACAGATGCCGCCGGGCAGCAGGCGGTGCTTGCCGTGATTGCGGCGCGGCACGGCTCTACGCCGCGGGAAATCGGCGCAAAAATGCTGGTTCGCACAGACGGCTCTATTGTGGGCAGCGTGGGCGGCGGTATTATGGAGCACCGCACCATTCTGGCTGCACAGGAAATGCTGACGGGAGCTGCTCCGGCGTATCAACGGCTGCATTTTTCGGCAGACGGCAAAAATGATGATGCAGCAATTGCTGCCTGCGGTGGGTCTATGGAGATCGTATTGACTCGACTCCAGCCCGGAGAGGAGATCAAATGAAGAAGGATGCACTGATCCTTGTGCGCGGCGGCGGCGACCTTGCTACCGGCACCATTCACCGGCTGTGGAGCGCAGGCCTGCGTGTGCTGGTGCTGGAAGCGGAGCATCCGGCGGCGATCCGGCGGCAGGTTTCTCTGTGCGAAGCCGTTTATGAAGGTGAGACCGCCGTTGAAGGTCTGCGTGCGGTACGGATCGAAACTCTGGCGCAGGAAGAAGAAGTCTGGAAACAGAATGCCGTTCCTGTTCTGGTGGACCCGCAAGGCAAAAGCATTGCGCCGGCAAAGCCGGATGTCCTTGTGGATGCGATCCTTGCCAAAAAGAATCTTGGCACAACGCGGGATATGGCACCCCTGACCATTGCACTCGGCCCCGGTTTCACGGCCGGGCAGGATGTGGATGTGGTGGTGGAGACCAAACGCGGCCACCGGCTGGGACGCATCATTCGGGATGGCAGTGCCATCCCTGATACCGGCATTCCCGGAATCGTTGGAGGCTACGGCAAAGAGCGCGTGATCCATGCCGGCACGGCCGGTATATTTATGGATCTCCGCAAAATTGGAGATATCGTGGAAGCGGGTGAGACCATTGCGCAGATCCGCACGGCAGATGGTGCCATGATCTCTGTGACCACGCAGATCACGGGCATTCTGCGCGGACTTCTGCGCAGCAGTTATCCGGTAACGCCCGGTTTTAAGGTGGCCGATATAGACCCCCGCAAAGAGGAACTTTCCAACTGTTTTCTCATTTCGGATAAGGCCCGCTGCATCGCGGGCAGTGTGCTGGAACTTGTCTGCGCTCAACTGTGGAAATAAAACTGTATAAAGCAAAAACCTCCGCTTCCCGGCGGCAGTACCGACAGGGAAGCGGAGGTTTCTATTTCAGTTGCGGTAGCAGCGGTCCTGACCTACCAGCCAGTCCTCACACAGGCGCTGTGCTTCCTCCAAACTGCGGCTCTCGCAGTCGAAGAATGCACCGTGCATCGAGCGATAGGAGTAGTGAACTCTCGGAATACCGTTGCCATCCTTTAAGCGTTCGCAGCGTTCTTCACCGGGCATCAGAAAAAGTTGTTCCATGGTTCCTTCTCCTTTGATTTCAGCATTCCGGAGCGGCCGGCCGGGTGCAAGCCGCACAACGCTTGCTATTGTAGCACGCAGGGGAAAAGTTTGCTATTGCCTTTTTGGCCAAAGATATGTTTTGTTTTTCTCTGTGGTTGTGGCACAAAAGGTCTTGACAAGATCATTCGTACAGGATGCATTCCTGTTTCTGCATTTTCTTTTTTGCCGCTGACGCTTTGCATGGGCAGCTGCCTTGGCGTATGAAAAAACCGATGGAACGGATGAAAATATTTTGTTTACTTTTCACAGTTTTCTTCTCGAGATTTTGGTGGTACAATAGAAGCATTAAAATATATCCTTTCAGGAGGAGCACATGGCAGAAAAGAATATTGAACTGGATAGTGTAGAGGTCGCCGCAGCTGTTTTTGGCAACTGCGACCGGAACATCCGTCTGCTGGAGAACGAATTTTCTGTTACGGCGGTCTGCCGGGGCACGCAGCTGCGGCTTTCAGGCGAACCGGCCAATGTTGCTGCGGCCAGCCGCGCTGTGGAGGGAATGCTGCTTCTGATCGAGAATCATACACCGCTGGAAGACCAGACCGTGCGCTACTGCATCAGTCTGGCGCACGACGGAGCAGAAAAACGGGTCAAGGAACTGACCGAAGATTTTGTTACCGTAACGGTCAAGGGGCGGCCGATCCGGCCCAAAACACTGGGCCAGAAGGAATATCTCAATGCCATCCGCACCAATGCCATCACCTTTGGTGTTGGCCCGGCGGGTACCGGCAAAACCTATCTGGCCGTTGCCATGGCGGTAAAGGCTTTTAAAGCCAAGGATGTTTCCCGCATCGTGCTCACCCGCCCGGCAGTGGAAGCAGGTGAAAAGCTGGGCTTTCTGCCCGGTGATCTGCAGCAGAAGGTAGACCCTTATCTGCGCCCGCTGTATGACGGCCTGTTTGATATGCTGGGTGCCGAAACTTACGAGCGCCTTGTGGAAAAGCAGATCATTGAGGTTGCACCGCTTGCCTATATGCGCGGACGCACACTGGATGATTCCTTTATCATTCTGGACGAGGCACAGAACACCACACCGGAGCAGATGAAAATGTTCCTCACACGTATGGGTGTCGGCTCCAAGGTGGTGGTTACCGGTGATGTGACCCAGATCGATCTGCCGGAACGCACCCGCAGCGGTCTTGTGGATGCACTGCACGTGCTTAAAAATGTAAATGGGATTGCACAGTGCTATTTTACTGAGAAAGATGTTGTGCGCCACCGTCTTGTGCAGGAAATTATCAAGGCTTACGAAAAGGCTGCACACCCTGAAAAATAAAATCACCAGAATTCATATAAAGACATCAAAAACAGAAAGGAGTGGACTGATTTATGTCCAATAAAGTTTTGATCACCAATTCACAGAAGGCCGTCAAGGTTCCTTCCGGTCTGCGCATTCTCATCCGCCGTGCCTGTAATGCCGTGCTGGAGTATGAGCATTTTGAAGCTCCTGCAGAGATCAGCGTGACCTTTGTGGATAACGCCGCCATTGCTGAGCTGAACAACCAGTACCGCAACAAGCCCATGCCCACCGACGTGCTGAGCTTCCCTCTGGGTGTAGACGGCAAATATGATGTTGACGAGAACAACGGCTGCAAAATGCTGGGTGACATCGTCATCAGTATGGAGCGTGCACAGGAGCAGGCAAACCTCTACGGCCATCCGCTGCAGCGTGAGGTAGCGTTCCTGACGGTGCACTCCATGCTGCACCTGCTGGGCTACGACCACGAAAATGGCGGTCTGGAAGCCATGCGGATGCGTGAGAAAGAGGAAGCTGTTCTGCTGCAGCTGGGCCTGCCGCGCACCGTAAGCTATACCGAGTAATTGATTCACCGTGCGGTTGCCGCACAATACAGACAGGAGCTAGATTTTGAGTAACGCTACACCCATTCAGGGGCATTATGATACTTCTTCCGTTTTTGTGGCTGTCATTGGCCGTCCCAATGTTGGCAAATCCAGTCTGACCAACCTTCTGGTTGGCGAAAAGGTAGCCATCGTCACTTCCAAGCCGCAGACCACCCGTACCCGCATTACCGGCGTGATCACCCGCGGGCCGCTGCAGTATGTGCTGCTGGATACACCCGGTGTGCACAAGGCGCGCAACAAACTGGGTAAACGGATGGATAAGACTGCCAGCGATTCCATTGCAGATGTGGATGTTTCCATGATGCTGTTTGAGCCTTACGGCGCACTGAATGAATCGGAAATGGTGCTGGTGGATATGCTGCGCAGCAGCGGCGGCCCGGCAATTGCAGTCATCAACAAGACCGACCTTGTCAAGGAGCCTGCTGATCTGGAAGCCCGCAAAGAAGAGCTGAAGGCATTGGGTGTATTCGGCGATATCTACACCATCAGCGTCCGTGATAACGACGGCTGCGAAGTGCTGTTCGATGCTTTGAGCCGCTATGCTGTGGAAGGCCCGCATTATTTTGATGATGATGCCTACACGGATATGCCGGAAAAGGAGCTTGTGGCGGAGGTCATCCGTGAAAAGGCCCTGCTGTTCATGCGCGACGAGATCCCCCATGGCATTGCTGTTGTGGTGGAGCGCTTCAAAGAGCGCCCGGGTATCGACCTGATCGATATTGATGTAAATATCTACTGCGAGCGCGAAAGCCACAAGGGCATGGTCATTGGAAAAGGCGGTGCAATGCTGAAAAAAATTGCCAGTGCTGCCCGTGCAGACTGCGAAGAGTTTTTGGGTTGCCGCGTCAATCTGCAGTGCTGGGTAAAGGTAAAATCCGATTGGCGTGATAACGAGTTCCTGCTGAACAACTTTGGCTTCAAGCAGAACACCAATAACCGCTGACACTTGCCAAAGCAGGACAGAATTCCCTTGGATGAACGGTTAAAATAAACCTGACACTATCCGTAACAGGGAAGAGGTGCTGCAAATGGATGCACAAGCAAGCTGGCAGGCGTTTGCCTGCACGGGAAACATTCTTCGTTATCTCGATTATAAACAACAGCGGCCGGAAGAAACCCCGGCAGAGGACCAAGAAAATGGAAGCCTTTGTAACCACGGGTCTGGTGCTGAAGGAGACCCGCTATAAGGAGTCGGACCGCATTCTGACGATCCTGACACCGGAACTGGGCGTGATCTCGGCAGCAGCGCAGAGCAGCCTGCGGCTGAAGAGCAAGCTGTTCAGCGCGTGCGGGCTGTTCTGCTATTCCGAGTTCACACTGGTGCCGGGCCGCAACATGTACACTGTGCGGGAAGCGGAAGTAAAAAATGTCTTTCACGGCATCTCGTCCAGTATTGAGGGCATGAGCCTTGCCATGTATATGGCTGAAATGGCAATGACCCTTTCGCCCACCGGGCAGGAGGCACAGCGGGAGCTTCGGCTGCTACTCAACTGTTTCTATATGATCAGCGAGAGCAAAACGGATCTGCGGGTGATCAAGGCCGTGTTTGAACTGCGCACAATGAGCGAGTGCGGCTTTATGCCGCAGATCGTGTGCTGCCGCGATTGCAGCGCCTATGATGGTGCTGCGTTCTATCTGGATGTGCAGGAAGGCCATCTGCTCTGTGCAGACTGCGCCGCAAAAGCAGGAAAGACCTGCAACCTTGATCAGGGCGCACTGTATGCGCTGCGGCACATCTGCCTTGTGGACGACAAAAAAATATTTGCATTCAAAATTTCTGTGGGCAGTCTGGAAAAGCTTTCCGCAGTGGCAGAGCGCTATGCACTGACCCACATGGACAAGCCTTTGAAAAGCTATGACTTTTTAAAGACCCTGCTGCCCTGAGCATAAAGGGAACCTATGGAAACAAGTTACTTAAAAACTCTGGAACTGGATAAGATCATCGCCCGTGCCGCAGAGGGCTGCGTGTGCAAGGAAGCGCGCGAAATGCTGCTTGCCACTCAGCCGCAGTGCGACCCGGACGAGGTGCGCTATGCGCTGGAACAGACCGATGCCATCAACACCCTGCTGATCAAAAACGGCTCCCCGCGCTTTGGCGGCGTGGAGAATGTCAGTCAGCTGGCGGCCCGCGCCGTAAAAGGCGGCGTACTTTCAATGGGCGAGCTGTTGATGGTGGCTGGTGCACTGCGCAATTTTCAGAATCTTTCAAGCTGGTATGGCGCTTCGGAGCACGACGCTCTGCCTACAGACGATCTGTTCTATGCGCTGGCACCGCAGCCGGGCCTGGAACAGCAGATCTCCAGCGCCATTCTGGCACCGGATGCCATGGCAGACACGGCCTCTCATACCCTGAACGACCTGCGCAAAAAGATCCGCGCAACGGAGAATAGCATCCGTGACCGTCTGGAGAGCATGGTCCGCAATATGGATACCTCCAAGTATCTACAGGAAAGCGTGGTTTCCATGCGCAATGGCCGGTATGTTGTGCCGGTCAAGAGCGAATACCGCGGTGAGGTGAGCGGCATTATTCATGATGTTTCGTCTACCGGAGCCACCGTCTTTGTGGAGCCGCAGGCCGTTGTGGAAGCCAATGCCCGCATTTTGCAGTACCGTGCGCAGGAAGCGCAGGAGATTGAGCGCATTCTGGTGGCCTTTACCGCACAGGTGGCCGCCATTGAGCCGCAGTTCCAGTACAGCTACAAGGCTATGCTGGAGATCGATGTTCTGCTGGCAAAGGCACGGCTGGCTTTGGATCTCAAGGCATTCAAGCCTGCTGTCCGCACCGACGATTCCTTCTCGCTGATCCGTGCGCGCCACCCGCTGATCGATCCTAAAAAGTGCGTGCCTGTGGATATTGCTCTGGGCAGGGATTACGATTCTCTGATCATCACCGGACCGAACACCGGTGGCAAAACCGTCACCTTGAAAACAGCGGGCCTGCTGTGCGCCATGGCGCAGTGCGGCTTTCTGATCCCGGCTGACGAGCGCAGCGAGATCTGCGTATTTGACGAATTTCTGGTGGATATCGGCGATGAACAGAGCATTGAGCAGAGCCTTTCCACCTTCTCCGGTCATATGAAAAAGATCACCGGCATTCTGGAGCTTGCCATGCCGCACACACTGGTGCTGCTGGACGAGCTTGGTGCCGGTACCGACCCCGCCGAAGGTGCTGCGCTGGCTGTGGCCATCATTGAAGAGCTGCGCCGCCGCGGCGTGCTGCTGATGGCCACCACTCACTACGCTGAGCTGAAGGTGTTTGCTCTGGAAACCAAGGGCGTTGTCAATGCCAGCTGTGAGTTTGATCTGGAAACGCTGCGCCCGACCTATAAGCTGAGCGTCGGCGTGCCGGGCAAATCCAATGCGTTCCTCATCAGCGAAAAGTTGGGCATCCCGGAGCGCGTGATCGAAGCGGCACAGCAGCATCTTTCCGCAGAGGATAAGCGTCTGGATGCCGTTCTGGGACAGCTGGATGATCTGAAGCTGCAGCTGAAGGAAAGCCAGAACGAGGTGGAAGAGCTGAAAAATGAAGCTTCCCACCAGCTGGAAGCCGCGCAGAAAAAGCGTGATGAGCTGATCCGTCAGGGCGAAAATGAACTGGAAGCTGCCCGTGCTAAGGCTCGTGCGCTGGCACAACAGGTGGAAAGTCAGGCTTACGCCTTGACCGATGAACTGCGTCAGCTGCAGAAGGACGAGCGCATGAGCACCCAGCAGAAAGCTCAGCGCGCCCGCGAGATCGCCAAAAAAGAATCGGAAAAGCTGTTTATCGGCTCTGAGGCGGTGCATAACCCCGTCAAGGAATTTGTGCCGCTGAAAGAGGTCAAGGTAGGGCAGGAGGTCTGCATTGCAGAGCTGAACCAGCTGGCCACCGTATTGGCCCTGCCGGATAAAAACGGCGATGTTCTGGTGCGTGCAGGCATCATCAAGACCAAAGTTCCGCTCAAGGGCTTGAAACAGCCGGAAAAGCTGGTCAAGGAAAAGAAACCGCAGACTAAAGCACAGCAGCGCTATTCCCGCCTGACCGGCGATGCCAACCGCCCGAACGGCAGGGTAGAGAGGGTACAGCGTTCCGCCAAGATGGAATGCAATCTGCTGGGCCTGACGGTGGACGAAGCGCTGCCGGAGGTGGATTCCTTTATCGACCGTGCCATCCTGAACGGACAGACAGTGGTTTATCTGATCCACGGCAATGGAACCGGTGCGCTGCGCACAGCTATCCACAAGCATCTGCGCGGCAACCGCATGGTCAAAAGCTTCCGTCTGGGCCGTTATGGCGAGGGTGAAAGCGGCGTGACCGTGGTAGAGCTGAAATAAAGAAAAAGCTATCCGAAGGATTTTTCGGGTAGCTTTTTCTTACATTGAAGGAATTTGCAGAGCAGGATCGTATTCTATAAAGAATGCTAATATAAGGATGTAAGCCAAAATGGCAAAACGATATTCCAATGCCGCGCACTCAAAAAGACGAAAACAGACTTCTCATGTGCTCAAAAATACGGTCATTCTGCTTTTTTGCGCAGTGGGCATCTGGTTTGGCAGCTCACTCTGGCATGCAGCGCTGACTCTGCAGACAGCTCAGCCAGCGGAAAGCATCGCCGGTGAAGAATTCCGTCCGCAGGTCGGTGATCCGCCTTACCGCGTGGTGATCGATGCCGGGCACGGTGGAGCAGACCCGGGTGCAAGGGGAGTGATCGAAGAAAAAGATATGACCGCAGCAACCGCCTCGGAACTGATCCGGTTGCTGCAGCAGGACTCTAATTTTATTCCGCTGCAGACCCGTGACAGCTTTGATGAAACCACTACGCCCGCCCAGCGTGCCGCCAGAGCGGACGAACAGGCACCGCAGCTGCTGCTTTCCATCCACGGCAACTCAGCTGCAAATGGCTCCACTGCATCCGGCTTTGAGTGCTATCCGGCAGTGCCGGGCCGGACTTGGCATCAGGAAAGCTTTTACTTTGCGCAGCTGCTTGCCAAAGGAATGCAGGCTGCAGGAGCATCTCTGCGTGGGCGCGGGGGAGTCCGATACATTTATTATCTGGAAAACGATCAGAAGCAACTGGTGGAAAGCACCCACACCGAGGTGCGTGCAGAGCGAAGCTTTACGTTGCTGGAAGATGTAAATTGTCCGGCAGTGCTGGCAGAGCAATGCTTTGTAACGAATGAAGCAGATGTTGCACAGTTCGGCAGCGAAGAAGGTTGTAAAAAAACAGCCCGCGTTTATTACGAAGCAATCTGTGCATACTTTGGCACACAGCCGCAGGCCGAGCAGCTTGCCGGGTTCACTTTAAATTAAAAAGTATCAGCATAGCATCACCAAAGGAGAAGAAGCGATAACATTCTGAACCCAACACCATACAGCCATCAGTATTTTAAGACCGCTGAACTCATAACCAGAAGAGAAGGGCGGTCTTATTTTTTTGATTGCATAATTTTCGTATAATGCACGTTATGCGAAATGCAGGGAAGTGAAAAATCTCTATTTTCCTGAATCTGGCCTTTTTCCGCGACCTGCGGATCTGCAGCCATCTGTAATACCGTATGATTCAACTTTTGCGTTTTTTATATTTTTGTGTCTCATTAGTATTTTGGTGCTACAATCTTTTTATGGACTTACAAATTACAAAGCTGCACAGTCTGCCGCTGCCATGCGCGCTTGCATTTTATTTTTCCAGATTCTCTTTTTATGTTGCTATAAGTTCTGTGGTCATTCTGATCTTTTTATTTTTCTGCGCACGACCATTTGCTCGTGCGATTTCAAATCGCTGGCCAGATCACAGCGTATCATTCCATTATTTATATAAATATATCTATAAAAATACCGCCGATGACATATCCGCACTTTGGACGCGTCACAGACGGTATCGTTCCATTTTATGGGTATTCTTATGTGGTTCAGGAATTTCCGTTTCCAGCGTTCGCATCAGGCTTCATTGCAAGCACGGAAGCATCCAGCCCGATGCCATCCTGAGCCGCACCCTCAAAGGCTTTCATGGGCACAGACGAAAGTTCCTCATCCAGAGCTGAATCCTCTGCTGTCTCCCCTGTTTCCTTTTCTGTTGTATCCAAGATGTGAGAAGATGCTTTGGGCTTTTTAACCTTGCCCAGCGGGTTTTCTTCAATAGCCGCGCGCACCTGAAATTCCTGTAGGTGCGTATAAATTTGTGTGGTAGACACGTTGCTGTGGCCCAAAAGCTGCTTGAGTGTAAGGATATCTACATTGCCGGTCTGATACATCAGAGTTGCGGCAGTGTGGCGCAGCTTATGTGTGGAAAAGCCTTTTAATCCGGCTGCTTTCATTGCACCGGTTACTAGCTGTTCTACCCTGCGGTTCGAGATACGCTCTTTGCGCCGTCGGGTAATAAAGACCGCCTTTTCCTGCGGCAGAAGCCCCTCCATCGTATTGCGTTTGCCCAGATACAGCCGCAATGCTTCCATGCAGGCATCATTCAGATAAACCATGCGCTCCTTGTGGCCCTTGCCAAACAGGCGTATCTGGCGGTTTTCCAAATCAATGTCGTCCAGATTCATGCCGACAAGCTCTGCCAGACGCATTCCACAGTTCAAAAACAGCGTCACCATGCAATAATCCCGCTCCGGAAAATCGCTTTGGGTCTGCGTGCTTTCCAATAACTCCATGGACTGCTCCGCCGTCAGATATTTGGGCAGTACCTTATCCTGTTTGGGTGGGTGGATGGCCGCAGTTGGATCTGTATCCAGCCGGTTGACCTGATTGACCAGGTAATCATAAAAGCCGTGCAGGCTTGCCAGCCGCCGGGCCGTTGAAGACTTTTTGTTGCCGCACTCGCGGTTTAAAAAGTACAGATATTCGTAGATATCCTCCTTTGTTACGGAGGCCCAGAATGCGGTGTCCAGCCCTTTGGGGTCGATATCCTTCATCTCGCTGTCTTCGGGCACAAGCCCACGGCGGCGCTTCATAAAACGGCTGAATCCGCGCAGATCACAGTAGTAGCTGAACGCCGTGTTTGCGCTTTTGCCCGCGATCACTTCCAGATAGCGGACGTATTCTACAATGTCCGGCGCAGCATCATCGAAGGGCTTGTGCTTGCCGGGATTTTTCTCGTCCAGATAGATCGACATTGTTTTTCCTCTTATAAGCGGTCAGATTTCAGGGCATTGATCGCATCGGTGATATAAGCCGCGCCGATCAGCTGCATTCCAGGATAATCTGCCGGGCTCAAATGATTCAGGCTGTGCTTCGGGATCACCGCACGTTCAAAGCCGATACGCTCTGCCTCATGCAGGCGCTGTTCCAGATTGGGTACGCTGCGCACTTCACCGCCAAGGCCGACCTCGCCAATGGCGATCAGCTTATCGCTGACGGGCCTGTCCAGCAGCGAGGAGACCATACTCAAGCAGACAGAAAGATCACAGGCAGTATCACGCAGCGCAATGCCGCCCACGATGTTGATATATACATCCAGGTTTCCAAAGAAATACCCTGCACGCTTTTCCAGCACAGCGATCAGCAGATTCATGCGGTTGTAGTCGTAGCCGCTGCAGGCACGGCGCGGTGCTGGAAAATTGGTTTTGGTTGCAAGGGCCTGAATTTCGCTCAAAATAGGACGGCTGCCCTCCATGGTACAGGCCACACAGTTGCCGGAAACGCCAAGAGGACGGCCTTCCAGCAGCATCTGTGAAGGGTTTTCGATCTCAGCAAGGCCCTGCCCCGTCATATCAAACATGCCCAGCTCATTGGTGGAGCCATAACGGTTCTTGGCCGCACGCAGGATGCGGTACGGCAGCATTTTATCGCCCTCAAAGTAAAGCACCGTATCCACGATATGCTCCATGACTTTGGGGCCTGCAATGGCACCGTCCTTGTTCACATGGCCCACAATGAACATGGGGATCTCCTGCTTTTTGGCCACGGCCAGCAGGCGGGCCGCACTTTCCTTGACCTGACTTACCGTACCGGCGGAGGACGAGATATCCATGCAGCGCATCGTCTGGATGGAGTCGATGACCACGAGATCCGGCTTTTCTTTTTCGATCAGGCCGCAGATCTCGTCCACATCATTCTCCGCTGCCAGAAAGATGTTATCCTGCGGCACTTTCAGCCGGGCAGCGCGCAGCTTGACCTGCCGCACCGATTCCTCGCCAGTGATATACAAAACGCTGTGCTGGTTGGAAATGGCACCGCACAGCTGCAGAAGCATAGTAGATTTGCCCACACCCGGCTCACCGCTCAAAAGCACAACGCCGCCCAGCACAATGCCGCCGCCAAGTACACGGTCCAGCTCCGAAATGCCGGTCAGAATACGGCTTTTTTCTTCGGTCATGCTGATCTCAGAAAGGCGTTTTGCGGTCAGGGTGGTCACCCCTTCCGGGCGGGCGGCTGCCGCCTGTTTGGCTGCGGCAGTACCTGCTTTGGGGGCTTCCGCTACAACGTCCTCGTTCATCGTGTTCCAGCTGCCGCAGCTTGGGCAGCGGCCCATCCAGCGGGGGCTTGTCTCGCCGCAGTTGGAACACACATATACAGTTTTCAGTTTTGGTTCCTTCATCAAAAAAGCTCCTGTTACATTGTCTTGGCTTTATTATTCTCTATTGTAGCATATAACAAGCAAACCCGCAAGAAAAGCCCTTGCTCAAAGCCTGCTTCCAATGCTTGCAAGCGCTGCAGAAATGCCGCACAGCGGCACAAATAACGTCAGCGTCAGCAGATACTGCCGGATGAATCCATGTGGCCGGACGATCTCCCGGTCAGGCCCTGCTGCAAAAAAGGAACAGACGCGGATCTGGCTGCTCACCCGCAGAGAATCTGTGCCGAGCGTGCACAGCCCTGCAGAAGCAGCTGCCGCAGGCAGAAATGCAAGCAGCAGAAGCCACGTTTCCTTTTTCAGTGCCGTGTCGGAAAGCAGCTGCACAAACAGCGTCCCGTTTCCCAGCCCATAGAACATCGTAAACAAAAAGATCAAAACCGGCCCCAGTGCGGAAAAGCCCATCAGGAACAGAAGGGTCGCGGCCGCAGCCAGCGTAAGATATTCCATTCCGAAAAGGCTGGCCGCAGTATGTGCATCTGCAGCGGCAAACAGGCCGCGCCAGCTTTGCAGGTAATATTGCAGCCAGTCCGGCTGCTGCTTTTCGCAGAAAGCCAGAAGCACGCCAGCTGAGCCAGAGCCGATCAGAAAGGCACAGACGAGCAGCCAGCAGGTTTTCTGCCGGGTTTCCGTGTTATGTCTCTGCAGCGGTGAAGGCACTTCCGGTGCGGATCGTTCTGGCGGCAGTGTTTTCTGCGGCTGCGGCAGAAGCGCAGCTTCACCTGTGGGAAGCGGCTGCGCGGCTTCTGGCAAATGCGCTGGCGTTCCTGTTTGCTGATAGACCCACATGATCGAACCTCCTTGTTTTATTTGTTCAGCTGCGGCGCTTTTTCTCCCGGGTCACCATGCCCAGCAATCCGCCAATACTGCCGCACAGGATCAGCACAGCAAACCGCAGCAGCGGCGGCTCTTCCGTAAGCGTACCGGAAGGAACGCTGAGCACCACGAGCAATGCCGCATAAAACAGGCCCTGTACAAGCCCGCACAGCAGGCCGCGTTCCTTTTTGCAAAATGCAGCGATCCAACCGCTGCAAAGGCTCCCTGCACCAACGGCTGCTGTTGCCAGCGGCGGTGCGGCGGCACCAGAATAGCCCTGTGCTGTCATCAGCGCTGCCATTGCGGCCAGCCAGCCCGCTGTGACCATAACGCCGACTGCCCCCGCCAGCAGAAGAACCCGGAGTTCCGCCGGGAAAAGATTTTTCTCAGACATAAAAACGCGCCTCCCTGCCAGTAATCTATGCAGGAAGACGCGTTTGATATGCTCTTAATTGTTTGAAGAAAAAGCTTACTTCTTGTCAGCCTTGTCCATGTTCAGCTTTTCAACAGCGGAAATTGCAGTCTTGGTGAAGCGGATCTTCACACGGTCAGCACCGGTCTCCAGAACAAAGGTATCGTCCTTGATTGCAACAACACGGCCAATGACGCCGCCAATGGTGGTGACCTGATCGCCGATCTCCAGGCTGCTGCGCATTGCGGCATCCTTCTTTTCCTGCTTCTTCTGGGGACGATAGATCATGAAGTACAGCAGAACCAGCATCAGAGCCAGTGTGAAGAACAGGCTGATGTAGCCTTCGGAAGTGGTAGTCAGAAATTGCATGGGGCAAAATCTCCTCTCAAAATTCAGATAAGCTTATTATACCTTTTTAAACGACCTGTTGCAAGGCTTATTCTCAAATTCGGGTATCCAGAAGCTTTACATATTTATCGTGGAAAGCCGTGAAGGTGCCTGCATCCAGCTCATCCCGGATGCGCTCCATCAGATGGTTATAGAACCACAGGTTGTGCATGACGGCAAGGCGCATTCCCAAAATCTCCTCCGCTTTGAACAGGTGGCGGATATAGGCGCGGGAATAGCTGCGGCAGACCGGACAGCCACAGGCAGGATCAATAGGGCGTTCATCGCGCTCATACTTTGCATTCTTGATGTTGATGATACCGCCCCAGGTGTTCAAGTGGCCGTGGCGTGCATTACGGCTGGGCATCACGCAGTCAAACAGATCCACACCGCGGGAAACTGCCTCAATGATATTGCCGGGGGTGCCAACGCCCATCAGGTAGCGGATCTTATCCTTGGGCATGTGGGGCTCCACCTGACTGATCATTTCATACATCACCTCGGTGGGCTCGCCCACAGCCAGACCGCCGATGGCGTAACCGTCCAGATCGAGGTCTGCGATCTGCTTCATGTGCTCCACACGCAGATCAGCAAAGGTACAGCCCTGATTGATGCCAAACAGCAGCTGATCGGGATTCACGGAAATGCCCTCGTGCTTCAGGCGGGCCATTTCATCCTTGCAGCGCTTCAGCCAACGGGTCGTTCGTTCGCAGCTGGCCTTGGAATAATCGTGCTGTGCGGGGTTCTCCACACATTCATCAAAAGCCATGGCGATGGTAGAACCAAGGTTTGCCTGGATCTGCATACTCTCTTCCGGTCCCATAAAGATGCGGTGGCCGTCCAGATGGGAGGCAAAGGTCACGCCCTCTTCGGTGATCTTGCGCAGCTTTGCCAGACTGAATACCTGAAATCCACCACTGTCGGTCAGAATGGGGCCGTTCCAGCGGGTAAATTTGTGCAGACCGCCCATATCGGCTACCAGCTTGTCGCCGGGGCGAAGGTGAAGATGATAAGTATTGCACAACATCACCTGCGCACCGATCTCCTTAAGGTCATGGGCCGAAAGGCCACCCTTGATAGCACCGGCAGTAGCCACGTTCTGAAAAGCGGGCGTCTGCACCGTGCCGTGCACGGTCTTGAACTCGCCCCGCCGGGCGTCGTGTTCCTGCTTGAGCAGTTTGTAGGTCGTCAAAGAAGGCATAGTTTTTATTCCTTTCTGTGCACGGAAAACAGCCGTGCAATCTTCATGAAAAAGCCCGGGATCAGGCTCATCAACAACAGAATAGCGGGAAAAATAATCAAAGAATCAGCATCGCATCGCCAAAAGAGAAGAATCTATAACGTTCCTCCACAGCCACCTTATAGGCTGCCATGGTCTTTTCGTAGCCATACAGGGCCGACACCAGCATGATAAGGGTGCTTTCCGGCAGGTGGAAGTTGGTGATCAGGCCGTCGATGCAGTTGAACTTCACGCCTGGATACAGGAAGATAGAAGTGTTGCCGCTGCAGGCGCGGATCTCGCCGTACTTTGCGGCAACGGCTTCCAGCGTGCGGCAGCTGGTAGTGCCCACTGCGATCACACGGTGACCGGCAGCCTTGGTATCGCGGATCATCTGCGCCGTTTTTTCGTCGATGCAGTACCATTCGCTGTGCATTTTGTGATCCGAGATCTCGTCCTCCTGTACAGGGCGGAAGGTGCCCAGACCCACATGCAGGGTCACTTCGGCAATGTTCACGCCCTTGGCGCGGATGGTATCCATCAGCTCCGGCGTGAAATGAAGGCCGGCCGTAGGGGCTGCAGCACTGCCAAGCTCCTTGGCATAGACGGTCTGGTACTGGCTCTGATCCTCCAGCTGCTTGGTGATATAGGGCGGCAAAGGCATTTTGCCAAATTCGTCCAGCTTTTCATAAAGGGTCTCGGTATCGTAATAGAATGTAACGTACTTGTTGCCGTCCTCCATGGTCTCGTCCACCACGGCGGTCAGGCTGCCGTCACCAAAGCTCACCTTCGTGCCGGGCTGCATCCGCTTGCCGGGCTTTGCAAGGCATTCCCACTGGTCACCTTTGACCTGACGCAGCAAAAGCAGCTCACACACAGCACCGGTGGGCTGCTTGACGCCCACGATGCGGGCAGGCAGGACCTTGGAATTGTTTACCACCAGCAGGTCGCCCGGCTCTAAAAATTCCGGTAGATCGTGGAAGATCTTGTGCTGGATGCTGTCGTCTTTCTGGCTCAGCACCATCAGCCGTGCAGAGTCTCTGGGGTCAGCCGGCTCCTGTGCAATGAGCTCTTTGGGTAAATCATACCAAAAATCTTTTTTTAACATAGCGTTCAATTTGCCTTTCCGATGATTGACACGGACACCGTATCAATGATATCATAAAATCTGTATAAACAGTATCTATTATATTGCATCGCTGTCCGGTTTGCAAGCCGTGAATCTATGTAATAGAAATATTTATTGAGTTCGCTTTCACGAAAGGAAAGGTGCTGGAAATGGAAAAACAGTATAAAGTGGGTATCGTAGGTGCGACTGGTATGGTCGGTCAGCGTTTTGTGACGCTGCTGGAAAATCACCCCTGGTTCAAGTTGACCGTTCTGGCTGCATCCGGCCGCAGCGCCGGCAAGACCTATGAGGAAGCTGTCGGTCCCCGTTGGGCCATGACCTCCCCCATGCCGGAAAGTGTCAAGAAGATGGTAGTTTTGGATGCATCCAAGGTGGAAGAGGTTGCTTCTCAGGTGGATTTTATCTTCTGTGCAGTCAACATGCCCAAGGATGAGATCAAGGCTCTGGAAGAGGCCTATGCAAAGGCTGAGTGCCCGGTGGTGTCCAACAACAGTGCAAACCGCTTTACCCCGGATGTGCCCATGGTGGTGCCCGAGATCAACGCCGACCACATCGAGATTATCCCCGCACAGCGCAAGCGTCTGGGCACCAAGCGCGGCTTTATTGCCGTCAAGTCCAACTGCAGCCTGCAGAGCTATGTTCCCGCCCTGCACCCGTTGATGAAGGATTTTGGTGTCAGCAAGGCTCTGGTATGCACCTATCAGGCCATTTCCGGTGCAGGTAAGACCTTTGACCGTATGCCCGAGATCGTGGACAACGTGATCCCCTACATCGGCGGCGAGGAAGAAAAGAGCGAGCGCGAGCCGCTCAAGCTGTGGGGCCACATTGAGGGCGACCATATCGTGAACGCCGAAAAGCCGGTGATCACTGCACAGTGCTTCCGCGTGCCTGTCTCCGACGGCCACACCGCTGCCGTGTTTGTAAGCTTTGAGAAGAAGCCCACCAAGGAGCAGATTTTGGAGGCATGGGCAAACTTCCGCGGCCCCGCACAGGAGCTTGACCTGCCCAGCGCACCCAAGCAGTTCCTGCATTACTTCACCGAGCCGGATCGTCCGCAGCCCAAGCTGGACCGCAACACCGAGAACGGCATGGCTGTGTGCATCGGCCGCCTGCGCGAGGACACCCTGTTTGATTACAAGTTTGCCTGCATGAGCCACAACACCCTGCGCGGTGCTGCAGGCGGCGGCGTTCTGCTGGCAGAGCTGCTGGCCGCAAAGGGCTATTTCGACTAAGTATATTTTGCGCAAAAGCGCATACAAAGGAGTTTTTAGTCTATGAAGAATCCTGTCTTTACCGGCGCGGGTGTTGCCATTATCACCCCGATGTACGAGGACGGAAGCATCAACTTTGACGAGCTGGGCCGCATTATTGAGGATCAGATCGCGCACCATACCGATGCCATCATCATCTGCGGCACCACCGGCGAGTGCTCTACTATGACCGATGAGGAGCAGCTTGCCGCCATCAAGTATACGGTGGATGTTGTCAACCACCGCGTGCCCGTCATTGCAGGCGCTGGCTCCAACGATACCGACCACGGCTGCGCACTGGCCGCAAAGTCTGCCGAATGCGGCGCAGACGCTCTGCTGATGGTGACTCCCTATTACAACAAGACCTCTCAGGCTGGTCTGGTGGCTCACTTCACCGCCATGGCTGAGGCTGGCGGCATCCCGGTAATCATGTACAACGTGCCTTCCCGCACCGGCCTGAACATTGCCCCGGAGACTGCTCTGGAACTGAGCAAGCATCCTCTGATCAACGGCATCAAGGAAGCTTCCGGCAACATCTCTCAGGTAGCCAAGATCGCACAGCTGTGCGGCGACGAGCTGAACATTTATTCCGGCAACGACGATCAGGTGGTTCCCCTGCTGGCTCTGGGCGGCAAGGGTGTCATCAGCGTCGTGTCCAATGTCAAGCCGGAGCTGGTGCACAACTGCTGCAAGGCATTCTTTGACGGCGATACCGCCAAGGCCCGTGAGCTGCAGCTGGAAATGCTGCCGTTGGCAGATGCTTTGTTCTGTGAAGTGAACCCCATTCCGGTGAAGTACGCCATGAATGTGCTGGGCTGGGAAGCTGGCGAGTGCCGTCTGCCTCTGGTAGAGCCGAGCGAGGCACACAAGGAGTATATTGAAAAGGCTCTGCGTGCAGAGGGTCTTATTACAGAATAAGTTTTTGGCTGCAAAATGCCCGGCGGAGCGCTCTGTCCGGGCATTTTGCGATATGCCGATATGCAAAACGGGCAGGAAAGGATAAAAATTATGACGGATATTGTGATTCAGGGCATCGGCGGCCGCATGGGCCATGTGCTGTGTGATATGATCGCACAGCGCGAGGACTGCCGCGTGATTGCAGGCATCGACATAAAGGATGGCGAACAGAACGGCATCCCTGTGTATGACAGCCTAGAAAAGCTGGACGGCAAGGGCGATGTGATCATCGATTTCAGCTCTCCGGCCGCTGTGGAAAAGGCTCTGCCCTACTGTGAAGCTCACAAGCTGCCCATCGTGGTGTGCACCACCGGCCTTTCGGAAGAGCTGCAGCTCAAGGTGGTGCAGCTATCCCGCACGGTGCCGGTGTTCAAGAGCGCTAATATGTCCATGGGCATCAATGTGCTGTCGGAGCTGTGCAAGCGCGCATCGGCGATTCTGGGTGTGAACTACGATGTTGAGATCGTGGAGCAGCACCACCACAACAAGCTGGATGCTCCCAGCGGCACTGCACTGATGCTGGCCGATGCCATCAACGAGCAAAACAATGGCGAATATCATTATGTTTACGACCGTTCTTCTGTCCGCCAGAAGCGCGACCCGAAGGAAATTGGTATCAGTTCTGTGCGCGGCGGCAGCATCGTGGGTGATCACGAAGTGCTGTTCTGCGGCCCGGACGAGGTGATCACCCTCAAGCACACCGCTTACTCTCGCAATATTTTTGCAAACGGCGCTGTGAATGCAGCAGTTTACCTTGCAAAAAAGGAGCCGGGCCTGTACAATATGGGTGATATGATCGCTGCACTTTAAAAAGCCTGATTGCTCTGCTTTTGGCAGAAACAGGGTGGAAGGATGTGGACGCGGATGAGCAAACAATCCTCGCAACAGCACCGGCGCAGGCCGACTGCAAAACGCCGCGCCAGAAGGCAGGCTTTCTGGACAGCCGGAGCGATGCTGATCGTATTTCTGTTCTGCCTGCCATTGCTGCCAAAGTTCTTTCTGCAGGAAAGCATACCGACGGCAGAACCGGTGAGCACGGAAAGCTCTTCTGCAGGTTCTGCCACTGTATCACAGCCGGAAGAAGCAGAGCCTGCGCCAGAGCCGGAACCGCAGCCGCTGGTTCAGACTGTCTGCTTTTCTGCAACAGGAGATAATCTGATCCACGCTCCCATTTATAAGCAGGCGCAGCGCCGCGCTTCCGGAGAGGAAGCTTACAGTTTCGATTACTGTTACGAACATATTGCGCCTTTTTATGCACAGCATGATGTGAACTGGATCAATCAGGAAACGCTCTGCACGGATGAATTGGAGCCATCCTCCTACCCATGCTTTTCTACGCCGGGCGATTGCGCCCGTGCGCTTTACCGGGCGGGTGTGCGGGTGTTCAGCCTGTCCAATAACCACACCTACGATAAAGGCGCTTCCGGCATTGCCGCTACCCTGCGCTTCTGGGGCAGTATGCCGGAGGATGTTGTAACGATCGGTTTGTGGAAGGGAGAAAGCGACTACGGTCATGTCCCGCTGCAGACTGTCAATGGTGTAACGATCGCATATCTTTCCTACACAGAGCATACCAATGGCATCCCGCAGAACAGCTCCATGCAGGCCAATGTGATCTATACCAGCCAGACCGATGTGATCGAGCAGCAGGTAAAAGCGGCACGTCAGCTTGCAGATTTTGTGGTGGTGGGTGTGCACTGGGGCGTAGAAAACAGCCATGCCATCGCAGATCCGCAGCGAACTCTGGCGCAAAACCTTGCAGACTGGGGTGCAGACTTGATCATTGGCACCCACCCGCATGTGCTGCAAAATGCACAGTGGCTGACTGCAGCAGACGGCAGGCAGGTGTTCACGGCCTATTCTCTGGGCAATTTTATCAGCACGCAGGAAAAGCCCAATCAGCTGGTCGGCGCAATTTTATCGGTTCAGCTTGAAAAAACGACCGAACCGGACGGCACTGTCCGTTGCAGCGTGCTCTCTCCCAGACTTCTGCCGACGGTGACCCACTATGATGCAGGCAAATCCAATGTGCGTACCTACCTGTTCCGCGATTATACCGAAGCCCTTACAAAGGCCCACGGAGTACGGAAGGCGTATCCAGATTTCAGCCTGGAAATGATTCAGTCCATTGCCCGGGAAAATATCGACCCGGAGTTTTTGCAGCTTACCTGAATATTTTTGTATTGTTGAAGCCCGCCTTTCGGGCAGAACGGAGGATCCTTATGTACGGAGTATCGAAGATCAATATTGAGCCGAGCCTCATGATGATCAGTGTGCAGGATGTAGAGTTCAAGGGCAACAGTCTGGCACGTTACCTGCAGATTTTTGCAGATAACGGTGTGGTCGTAGATATGATCAGCCAGAGTGCACCCCATGGCACCACCATTGATTTCAGCTTTACCGCTTCCAGCAGTGATCTTCCGCTGGTGATGAAGGCTATTTCCGTTGCAAATCTGGACAAGGATGCCAAGGCTTCTCCGCTGATCAGCGTGGGTTATTCCAAGCTGAACCTGTTTGGTGAAGAAATGGTCACCAGCTGCGGCGTAGCTGCCCGTGCACTGAATTCTCTGGCAATGGCCGGCATTGAAGTACTGCTTATCACCACCAGCGATCTGGATATTTCCCTGCTGGTCCACGCAGAGAATGAGGATGCAGCTTACGAAGCATTGAAGAAGGCTTACGAGCTGTAAATTCTGCAAGCAAGCGAGCAATCCTCCATCAAGTGAAAAAATGCCGGTGCACTCCAAAACAGAGTACACCGGCATTTTCATGTTCAATATTTTTACAGAGTGACTTTGTGGTAGATCTTCTTGCCCTTCTTGATCACAATACCCTTTGCCAGCTGCTCAGCAGTGAAGCCAACGGTGGGAGCGGCTACCTTCTCGCCATCCACCAGAACACCGCCCTGCACGACCAGACGGCGTGCCTCGCCGTTGGATGCTGCCAGACCAGCCTTGACCATCAGGGTCAGGATGCCGATGGAGCCATCGGTCAGGTCGGCCTCGGTCAGCTGAGTAGAAGGCATGTGCTCGGTATCCATTGCGCTGCCGCTGAACAGTGCGCGGGCAGCATTCTGGGCCTTCTCGGCCTCTTCTTTGCCATGGACCATGCTGGTCAGCTCGTAAGCCAGAATTTCCTTAGCTTCGTTCAGGCGCTGATCCTTCCATGTGCTCATCTCGTCGATCTGCTCCAGCGGCAGGAAGGTGAGCATACGGATGCACTTCATCACATCGGCATCGCCCACATTGCGCCAGTACTGGTAAAACTCGAATGGACTGGTCTTGTTGGGGTCCAGCCAGACGGCATTGCCGGCGGTCTTGCCCATCTTCTTGCCCTGAGAGTCGGTCAGCAGGGTGATGGTCATAGCATAAGCGTCCTTGCCCAGCTTACGGCGGATCAGCTCGGTGCCGCCCAGCATGTTGCTCCACTGGTCGTCGCCGCCGAACTGCATGTTGCAGCCGTAGTGCTGGAACATGTAGTAGAAGTCGTAGCTCTGCATGATCATGTAGTTGAACTCGAGGAAGGACAGGCCCTTCTCCATGCGCTGCTCGTAGCACTTGGCGCGCAGCATGTTGTTCACGGAGAAGCAGGCACCCACATCACGCAGCAGTTCCACGTAGTTCAGGTTCAGCAGCCAGTCTGCATTGTTCAGCATCAGTGCCTTGCCCTCAGAGAAGTCGATGAACTTTTCCATCTGCTTTTTGAAGCATGCGGCATTGTGGGCGATATCCTCTTTGGTCAGCATCTTGCGCATGTCGGTACGGCCAGAGGGGTCGCCGATCATGGTAGTGCCGCCGCCGATCAGGGCAATAGGCTTGTTGCCTGCCATCTGCAGGCGCTTCATCAGGGTCAGGGCCATAAAGTGGCCTGCGGTCAGGCTGTCGGCAGTGCAGTCAAAGCCAATGTAAAAGGTTGCCTTGCCATTGTTGATCAGGTCGATGATCTCTTCATCGGTGATCTGGGCCACCAGGCCGCGGGCCTTGAGTTCTTCGTACAGAGTCATGATTTTTTCCTCCTGTTTGTGGGCAGAGGGAAAAATAAAACACCCCCTGCCAAAAATGAATTTGGCAGAGGGCGAGAAAATTCGCGGTACCACCTCTGTTTGCCGCTTCCTCACAGAAACGACCTCACGAGTGCACACCCCAGAGTAGAGAGACACTCCTGCGTTTGTAACGCTCGCACGCGGCACAGCCTATTAACCTGAACGGCATTCAGCCTGCAGCTCCGGGAGGTATTTCCCCTGCTGCTCTGCGGCCCCTTACACCAACCGGGGTTTCTCTGGGCAGAACACTTCAAGGTACTTGTTCCCTTCATCGCCATTAACAAAGACTACTTTATCACAATGCTTCGGGCTTGTCAACCCCTTATCTGCAGCGGCTTATTTTGGCTTATTTTGCGCCAAGACCCAGCATTTCGCGGGCATTGGCACGCGAAAGCTCGGTAACGTGGTCGCCGGAGATCAGCCGGGCCAGTGCTTCCACCCTGCCCTCCTCATCCAGCGGATGGATCTCGGTATAGGTGCGGTCATTGGCTACATTTTTCTGAATCAGCAGATGGCAGTCGGCCAGTGCAGCGATCTGGGCTGTATGGGTGATGCACAAGATCTGGTGGCCCTGTGCGCTCTGGCGCAGTACCTCACCAATACGCCCGGCGGCTTTGCCAGAAACACCGCTGTCGATCTCATCATAGATCACGGTAGGCACGGCATCCTTATCGGCCATTGCATTTTTGATGGCCAGCGTGATGCGGCTCAGCTCGCCGCCGGAAGCAATTTTTGCAAGGGGTTTGGGCGCCTCACCGGGGTTTGTGGAAATATAGAACTCGATGCTGTCCTGCCCATGGCTTGCCAGCGGGCCGCGGGTATGGCGCAGTGTCATGCGCACGCCCGGCATGTTCAGAAAATCCAGCGTGCCGGAAATACGCTTGTTCAGCTCTTCAAAAGCGCGCAGGCGCGTCTGGGTCAGTGCTTCTGCCTTTTCACGGGCCAGCGCATAAAGGCGGAGCTTTTCTGCCTGCAGGTGGTCATGCCGCTCCTGTGAGGACTGGATGCGCTCCAGTTCTTCCCTTGCATTCTGTCCAAAAGCGATCACGTCTTCTACCGTATCACCATATTTGCGCTTGAGCTTGTAGATCAGATCCAGACGCTGCTCAATCTCGTCCAGCTCCGCATCGTTGGTATCATAGGAATCCAGCCGACCGATCAGATCTGCGGCAACATCCTTTGCATTGTAATACAGATCCAGCAGCTGACTGGATGCACCGGCAAGTGCATCATCCAGCTGCGCGGCAGCATCCACTGCATTGGATGCCTCACCCAGCAGATCGACTGCGCCGGAGGCCTCGTCATCGCCCGAAAGCAATGCATAGCTCTGTGCGATCTTATCCCGGATGGCAGATGCATTGGCAAGGATCTTGCGGCGGCTTTCCAGCGTCTGTTCCTCTCCGGCGGTCAGTCCGGCATCCTCGATCTCCTGCACCTGATAGCTCAACAGATCGATCCTGCGCTGCTTTTCGGCTTCGTCGGTGATCATGGCATCCAGCTCCCGCTTGATACGCACAAGCCCCCGGTACAGGACATAATAGTCCTGAAACTCCGCGCTGTTCTGCGCATAATCATCCAGAATGCCCAGATGTCTTGCCGGGTTCAGAAGGCCCACAGAGTCGTGCTGACCGTTGATATTGATAAGTCCTCCGCACAGCTCCCGCAGAACCGCAGCCGTTGCAGGCATTCCGTTGATGCGGCAGGTGCTTTTGCCCTCGGCTGTGATCTCGCGGCTGAGCATCAGTGCATCCGAGCGCTCGTAGCCCGCCTTCTCAAGGCTGTCCAGCACCGTACCGGGCACCTCCTCAAAGGCTGCACGGATCACCGCCTTGGAGGCCCCTGTGCGCACAAGATCCTTTGAAGTGCGGTTTCCCAGGATCGCATTGATGGAATCGATCAGGATCGACTTGCCGGCACCAGTCTCACCGGTAAGAACATTCAGGCCCGGCTTGAAATGTACTTCAGCCTTCTGGATCACAGCAACATTTTCAATTTGCAGGCTGCTCAGCATATCTTTTCTCCCGCGTTATTTTTATCCAATGTGTCTCGTCAGTTCCGAGCAGATCGTTTTTGCATCACGCTCCGACCGTGCAACGATCAGGAACGTGTCGTCGCCCGAAAGCGTGCCGACCACATTTTTCCACTGCAATGCGTCAAAAACCTCGCATGCGGCGTTGGCCATGCCAGAATAGCACTTTACCAGCACAACATGTCCGGCGTAATCTACCCCCAGCACGGATTCATGAAAGATCGTTTCAAACCTTCCCTGCGTTTTGGGGTTGAAGCTTTCGTTCCGGCTGGAGACATAGCGATACCCCTCTGCCGTGGCAGCTTTTACCAAACACAGCTCCCGGATATCGCGGGAAACGGTGGCTTGTGTTACCTCGAATCCCTCTTTGGAAAGGTGATCCAGCAGAACTTCCTGCCGGCTGATCGGGTGTTCCTGCACAAGCCGGAGAATCACCTGCTGACGTTCTCCCTTGCTTTTTACATCTTCCTTACGGCTGCGCGCCATCGTAAACTCGCCTCCCCTTTATCGTCTGCTGCGAAGCTTCTGGTCAATGGCCTGGAACTGATCTGCTTTTCCGAAGGTGATCAGCTTTACCACCTGATCGGAGAGCCTTACTTCAGCCGTTGCGCCGGCCTTGAGCGGACAGCCAGCTCTGCCATCGCAGCTGATAAACACTTCATCATCGGCCACCTGTCCCACACAGATATTCAGCTTGCGCTCCTGCGCAAACACCATGGCCGGGCTGGCCAGACTGTGCGGGCAGATAGGCGTTACAACAACGCCCTTCGTCTGGGAATCCAGGATCGGCCCGCCCGCCGCCAGCGAATACGCTGTGGAGCCGGTGGGCGTTGCAACGATCACACCGTCCCCACGGTAGTGCTCTACTAAAATATCATCGCAGTAAATGCTGAAATCGATCGCCTGCTGCAGGCGGCCCTTTGTGACCACCACGTCATTCAGGGCGTGGCCCTCCCAGCCATCGTGGCCAAGAACGCGGACATACAGAAGCATCCGGTTGTCTACGCTGAACTCTCCCCGTGCAACAGCGGAGAGCTTGGCTTCCATCTCGCTGACTTCGCAGGTAGCCAGAAAACCACAGCGTCCCAGATTGATGCCCAAGATCGGCTTTGCGTACCGAAGCGAAAGATTTGCCTCATGCAGAATGGTGCCGTCGCCGCCAATGGTCAGGATCACATCTGCCTGCTCAAGGCATTCCTCCAGCGGCAGATAAACCACTCCGGCCGTGCTGCAGCTTGTGCGTGGCTGTTCACACATCAGAACAGCTGCACCATGGTTCATTAGAATCTGCGCCGCGCGCAGTGCAATCTCGTTGGCAGAGGTCTTGCCGGGATTCGGCGAAATATAGATCGTCATGCGGGAAGCTCCTTTTTCTGGTCTGATGGCAGAGCCGCTCAGCGGTCCAGCGTGCTGTGGCTTGCCGCCACCACCTGCTCTGCAACGCTGTCGTCCAGCACGGAAGGTTCACCGCTCTTCTGCACGAACATCAGGTATTCAATGTTGCCCTCAGGTCCCTTTACCGGGCTGAAATCCAATCCGCGTACAGCAAAACCGTTTGCAGCAGCATAGCCCATAGCATTGTGCAGCACTTCACGGTGGGTAGCAGGGTCGCGCACCACACCGTTCTTGCCAACCTTTTCGCGTCCAGCTTCAAACTGCGGCTTGACCAGACAAACGCCCATGGCATCCGGCGTTGTGATTGCCTGTGCCACCGGGAAAATATGGTGCAGCGAGATAAACGAGACATCCACACTGAAAAACTCGATCTGCTCGGCAAGATCCTCCGGTTTGACATTGCGGATGTTCGTGCGCTCCATGTTCACTACGCGCTCGTCTGTGCGCAGACTCCATGCAAGCTGTCCATAGCCGACATCCACCGCATAAACCTTGACGGCACCGTTCTGCAGCATGCAATCCGTAAAGCCGCCGGTAGATGCTCCAATGTCCATGCAGACCTTGCCATTGGGTGTAAGCGGGAAACACTTCATAGCTTTTTCCAGCTTCAGGCCGCCGCGGCTGACATAGCCAATGTCGTGCCCGCGCACTTCCACCTTGGCATCTTCCTTGATCATCTCTCCGGCCTTGTCCACCTTTTGCTCATTGACAAAAACGATGCCGGACATGATCAGCGCCTTTGCGCGCTCACGGCTCTGTGTCAGACCATGCTGAACAAGATATTGGTCCAATCGAATCTTCACAGTAAATTTTCTCCTTTCGTCACGGCCATCTGCACGGCCTGTACAAGATGCGCTGCATCCAGACCGGTTGCCTGTTTGATCTGTGCCACACTGGCATGCGGAAGACATGCGTTCCGCACCGCACAATGGATAAAGCGCCCATTCCATTCGTTTTGCTGCAAAGCATATTCCAGATGTTCACCAATGCTTCCGTTTGCAATGCATTCTTCCGCAAACAGGATTATTTTATATTTCGACAGATCAGCGATCATTTTGTCTGTAAAGGGATACAGCTTTACAGCCTTTATCACATCACACGCAATGCTTTTTTGCTGTAATTCACGTTCTGCCTGCAAAAGGTCGGCCAGTTCGTCGGCGTAACTCACCAGAACGATTGTTGCATCATCCGCCTTGCGCAGGAAATCATAATCTTCGCCGGTGCAGCCAAATTCCGCCAGAGTTGCATCCTGCCCACCGCGGGGATAACGAATTGCCCGTGGGCCATGGAAGCGGTCACTCAACAGCTGCTGCAGCCAGTAATTCAGTTCCTGATAATTGGAAGGCGCATACAGCGGCATTCCAAGCTGGCTCAGGAAAGCGGGATCGTAAATGCCCTGATGCGTTTCGCCATCCGCTGGGACAAAACCGGCGCGGTCGATGGCAAAAACTACATTCTCTCGCAGCAGATTTACGTCGTGGATGATCTGATCATAGGAACGCTGCAGGAAGGTGGAATAAATGCATACCACCGGCAGCATGCCCTGACTTGCAAGCCCGGCAGCAAAGGTCACAGCGTGCTGCTCTGCCATACCGACATCAAAAAAACGCTCCGGGTGGCTGTGTGCAAAAAACTGCAGGCCGGTGCCATACTTCATTGCTGCAGTGATGGCGCAGATATTCGGGTTCCGGTCGCCTTCCGTCACAAGAGCATTGCCAAATACCGTCGAGAACGATTCCTTTGGTGCCACCTCCGGGTCGGGCATTCCATCCGGATCAAATGCCGACACGCCGTGATAGTTGCCGGGGTTTACTTCGGCCGGCTGATAGCCCTTGCCCTTTTTTGTGATCACGTGCAGAAAATGTGGCCCTTGCCGGTTGCGGATGGTGCGCAGTGTGCGTTCCAGCTCTTCTACGTTGTGGCCATCCACCGGCCCGATGTACTGGAAGCCCATATCCTCGAACATGGTAGAGTGGTACATTGCCCGACGCAAAAGCGTCTTGCACTCGGTGATGTTTTTTTTCAGTGGAGCGCCCACCAGCGGTACTCCATCCAAAAAGCTGCGCACATTATCCTTGGCATCAAAATAGGCCGTGGTCGTGCGCAAATGAGTCAGATAGCGGGCAAGTGCACCGACATTTTTAGAAATGGACATCTTGTTGTCGTTCAGGATCACAAGAAGGTTGTCCAGCTGTTCAATGTTGTTCATGCCCTCGTAGACCATGCCGCCGGTAAAGGCACCATCGCCGATCACCGCGACCACAAGCCCTGCTTCATGATGCAGCTTTTTGGCCCACGCCATGCCGATCGCAAGCGAAAGCGCCGTGTTTCCGTGCCCGGCAATGAATGCATCGTGTTCACTCTCGTTTGGGTTCGGGAAACCGGAGATTCCGTCGAGCTGACGCAGCTTATCAAACTGTCCGCGCCGACCCGTAAGGATCTTGTGTGTGTAGCACTGGTGACCGACATCAAACACGATTTTGTCCTGTGGTGTATCCAGAACACGGTGCAGCGCAACGGTAAGCTCTACCACGCCAAGGTTTGAGGCAAGATGGCCGCCCGTCTTGGAAATATTCTCCAGCAGAAACTGGCGGATCTCCGCGCACAGCTGTTTCACCTGCTGTTCATTCAGTTGCTTTAAATCTCTGGGCTGATTGATGCTGTCCAGCAGCAATGCTCCCATAAATCACACGTCCTTCAAATGAAGATTTTCTGTTGCTGCAGTGCGTTCCTGCGTGAAAAAAGAATGTCTCAAGCCAGCGGATACAGGAAGCCGACGGCTGCGCCGACCAGTACGCCTGCCACGACCTGCAGCGGCGTATGGCCGACCATCTCCTTCAGATGCATGTTCTGCAGGAAAGGAGCATTCTTCTCGCTCACTTCGATCCACTGATCGATCATCTGGTTCAGGACCTTGGCCTGCTCGCCAGTCTCATGCCGCACGCCCATGGCATCGTGCATGGTAATGATTGCCACCACGCTTGCCACTGCAAAAATGGCAGAGTCAACACCCACACAGCGTCCGGTTGCAATGACCATGGCACAGACCGTTGCGCTGTGGGCACTGGGCATACCGCCATCACCCCACATGCGTTCCAACTGGAACTTGCCCAGCAGGATAAAATTGATGATGGTTTTAAGCACCTGCGCCACAAGCCAGCCGAGCAGTGAAACCGTAAGGATCTGATTGAAAGACAGGATGTTTTGAATAAGCTGCATAATCTTTTTCCTTTATTCTGTATGGATTATTTTTAGTTTTTACGCACAAGAAGCTGCTGCGCAAGCTGTTCCAGAAACGCAGCTTTTTCGCCAAAATTCCGGTGCAGTTCCGTGCAGGTCTCCTGATTCAGGTCATGTGCAAGCTTCATGGCACCTTCCGCACCATAAAGGGTCACAAAGGTAGTCTTTCCATTTTCGCTGTCGCTGCCAATGGGCTTGCCCAGCTGTTCCGGTGTGCTGGTAACATCCAGTACATCGTCCACGATCTGAAAAACAAGACCCAGACCATAAGCATACTGTTCCAGCGCTCTGCACTGTGCTTCATCCGCTTTGGCCGCAGCCGCACCCATCTGAATGGCTGCATTGATCAGCGCACCCGTTTTATTGCGGTGGATCAGCCGAAGCTGGTCTTCTGTTGCGGCCAACGCTTCGTATTTCAGATCCAGTTCCTGCCCATAGACCATGCCGCGGCTGCCAGCGCCTGCACCCAGTGCCCGCGCTGCCTGTACACAGACAGACGCATCTGCCGGGGCATTGGCGACTGTCTCAAATGCTTCTGTCAGCAGCACATCACCGGCCAGCATGGCAGTTGCTTCGCTAAACGCCTTGTGGCAGGAAGGACGGCCGCGGCGCAGATCATCATTGTCCATGCAGGGCAGGTCATCGTGAATGAGCGAATAGCAGTGCAGCATTTCTACAGCAGCTGCAAACTGCTGTGCCGCCTGCATACTGCCGCCCAGCATATCGCAGACGCTGAGAACAAGAACTGCACGGATCCGTTTGCCGCCGCCCATCAGGCTGTAGCGTGCCGCACGGCACACCTCGGATTCTTCCGGCAGAAAACGGCCGCAGGCCTTTTCCAGCGCGGCCATTGCCTGTGCCAGATAATTCTGATACTGCTCCTGATAGTCCATTAGCTTTCCTCCTGCACTGTGCCCGCAAGCTTTGCGTCGATCTCGTCGATCTGCAGCGATGTTTTTTCCAGTGCAGCATGGCAGTACTCCATCAGAGAAGCGGCCTCTGCATACAGTTTGACCGAATCTGCAAGGGTCGTATCCTCGCTCTGCATCTGTGCAAGGAGCGTATTCAGCCGTTCCATGCCTTCCTCAAAACTTTTGGGTGTTCTCATTGATCTCCTCCACCGCTTCCACCCTGCACTTTGCACGGCGGGAAGCGCTGCGAACATAGATTGTTTTTTCCGGCTGCAGATCATCTGCATTTAAAATAGTGCCGTTGGCTGCTGTGACCATCGTGTAGCCGCGCGCCAGCACCTGGTATGGATCCAGCGAACCAGTAAGTGCTGCCGCATGACCCAGCTGTAATTCTGCAGAATGCAGACGTTTCTGCATCTGCTGACGGATGGCATCCTGCACCTGCTGCAGCTGACCCTGACTTTTTTGCCAGTTTCGGCGTGCAAGGCCCTGCTCCAACACAAAGTTGTATTGTTCCAGACCATTATAGCATAAATCAAAACGTTTTTGCATATTTTTGCGAATATTTTGCTGCAAATCCAGCAATATCCGCTCCTGCTCTGCCCGATCCGGTACGGCCAGCTCTGCTGCAGCCGAAGGTGTGGGGGCACGGCAGTCTGCCACAAAATCCAGAATGGTATAGTCGATCTCGTGGCCGATTGCGCTGATCAGTGGTTTTTTGCAGCGGTATGCAGCCCGGGCGATCATCTCTGCGTTAAAGACCCACAGGTCTTCCCGGCTGCCGCCTCCGCGTGCAACGATGATCTCGTCCACCTCTTTGCGCTGATCCAGCTTTTTGATGGCATCGGCCACCTGCTGCGCGGCTTCAAACCCCTGCACTGTCACCGGACACAGCAGCAGCCGTACCGATGGCCAGCGCCGTGTGAGCACATTGCGGATGTCCTGCAGGGCAGCTCCCGTCTTGCTGGTAACAACACCGATGCATTTAGGAAATTCCGGCAGCGGCTTTTTGTGCTCCGGTGCAAACAGGCCCTCCTGCTCCAGTTTCGCCTTGAGCTGTTCCAACGCCAGCTGTGCGGCACCAATGCCATCCGGGAACATATCGTTCACGTACAGCTGAAATGCGCCGTCGCGCTCATAAAGGGTAGCGCGGCAGCGCACGACTACACGCATTCCCTCTTCCGGGCGGAAAGCAAGGCGGCGTGCATCAGTGCGGAACATTACCGCTTTGACGCTGCAGACATCATCCCGCAGAGAAAAATAGCAGTGCCCGCTGCGCGCATTCTGTACAAAATTTGCAATCTCGCCGCGCAGGGCAAGGTCAAACAAAGCATCGTTGGCATCCAGCAGCGTTTTTACATAACGGTTGAGTGCTGAAACGGTAATCACTTCAGCCATAATCCGGCCTCCCGCGCTGCCAGGATCGAAACACCGATGGCATTATCGCTGGAATACTGTCCCGGCACAAAGTAGACCTGCGGCAGACGTTTCTGCACCCATGCACGGATGATATCGCTGCTCATCACTCCGCCAGCACATACCACCGGCAGGCCGGGGTATTCCTTCTGTGCAGCTTTGGTCATTTTTACCACTGTATCCGCCACACAGAGCAGGCAGTACTTGCACACATATTCCGGCGTTTTGCCTGCGGCAAGCAGGGCATTGCACTGGTTTTCCAGCCCGGAAAGGCTGCATTGCATCCCCTTCACGCTGGATTTTGGCTTGATCTCCTCAGTGCACTGTGCAGCCAGACGGGAAACCTCGGCACCCGCCGGGAAGCCAAAGCCAAGCCTGACCCCCACACGGTCCACAGCCTGTCCGGCATAAAGGTCTGTGCTGGTGCCAAGCGTTGTGATCCGGCGCACCTGATCGCAGAGCAGCAGGTCCGTGGTGCCGCCGGAAATATGGAACAGCAGAACTTTTTCAGCAAACAGCTGTTCCCCCTTAGCTGCAAACAGCGCTGCGGCAGCGTGACCCTGCTGATGGGTCGTCAGCACAAGTGGGATCCCTTTTGCATGTGCAAAGGCCGTTGCAGCATTGACACCTGCAAGAAAGCAAGGCATATAGCTGCCTTCTACCGGGCGGGGCTTTTGCGATACGCCCACAGCATCGATCTGCGTCAGATCAAATTCCTGCGCCAGTTCCTGCATCATCTCCGGCAGCGCGACCGTATGATGAAACAGTGCATCGCTTTGCCGCAGGCCCAGCTGGCCCGCTTTTACCGGCAAAAAGCGCTTCTTTGCGCAAACAACCTCTCCAGCTGTATCAAACACTGCCAGAGAGGTTGCATAGTTGCTTGTATCAATGCCAAGCGTATAACGGCTCACTGTTCGGCCTGCTCCGTATCCAGACCGTGATCCCGGGCCACTGCGCCAAGCAGACCGTTCACGAACTGGTAATCTTCGTCCGCACCATACTTTTTCGTCAGTTCCACCGCCTCGTTGATGGCAACACCGGGCTTATTCTCGCCGCCAAACAGCATCTCGGCAACTGCCAGACGCAGGATGGTCAGGCTGACACGAGGCAGGCGCTCCATGGTCCAGTTGCGCAGATGTGCACGGATCTCATCATCCACCTCGGCAGAATGATCGTAGTATGCGTTCAGCAGATGCTTGCTGAAACCATCCACAGGGTGCTCTTCATCGTTTTCTTCATGGCTGGTAATGGCCTCTGCCAGCGGGATATCACCAAAGGTCTGCGAAAATGCCAGCAAAAATGCATTCTCGCGTGCTTCTCTACGGGGCAAAATATTTTCCATAATGTTCCTCTCGCAGCACGAAGCCTCTCCGGCCAGAGCACAGAGAGGATCGGCTTCCAATTCTGAATTTTATTTTACTTCTCTGCTGCAGTGGTTTCTGCAAGGCCGGCAATCACCAGATTGACGCGGCTCACAGTGACATTGGTCATGTTCTGCACAGCATTCTTCACGTTTTCCTGCACCTTTTCGGCTACAGCAGGAATGCGTGCGCCAAAGCTCATCATCAGGTTCAGAGTGATGTTTGCGGTACCATCCCGCATTTCCACCACAACCGGAGACTGGATGCTGGATGCTTCCAGCAGATCCTTGAGCTTTTTATTTTGTCTGCCGCAGGAAACCTCGGCAACGCCGTCAATTTCCAATGCTGCGCAGCGTGCGATCTTGCCAATGACTTCGGTGGAGATCTGAAGGCTGCCGCCCCGAAGATCTGTATTCTGAAAATCCATTGTGTTGTCCTCCATTCAAAAGCGGGCACAGCCTGCTTTTTCTTGTTTGAAATGGTCCTGCCTGAAACGATCAATGCCATACGCAGGACAACATCATTCTTTATTGATAGAGTTATTATACCATCAAAGCGGGTGCGATTTCAATACTTGTTTCGGAAAACTCTGCCGCACCTTCTTATTTGACCTCCACCACCGTGATGTTCTGGGCAGTCACAGTGCTTTTGTTCAGCACCACATCCCGGATCTGTGCCACCTGTGCCGCTGTGAGCGGTTCACCGGAGGTCATCACGGTAAGGTCTGCCCGGCCGGACTGCAAAAAGCACAGGCAGTCTGCAAAACCTTTGGCTTTGATCAGCGTTTCGATCTCATTCTCCGCATTCAGATCTTCCAGATTTGCGGTCATCTGGGCGGTATATTCCTTCTTTTCCTCTGCGGAAAGCGACGAGGATTTCATCGTTTTCTTGATGGAATCCATCGCCTCATCGTGGGCCTTCTGTCGCTTAAGCCGAGCCTGCTCAAAAAACTTTGCACCGCTGTCACTGGCAACGCTTACAAGCTGCGCTTCACCATAGTTTTTGTTGGCGCTGGACACCGCTTCGGCCTCTGTGGGCAGCTCATCCAGAACCGTCTGCGCCTGTACCGGGACATCCTCAGCCTCTGCCGCGACCATTGCAGCATTGTCCGGCAGTTCCGTGGGCACATCGCTGCGGGCGTACTGCCAGTTCAAGTATACGGCGATCACCAGTGCGGCAGCCAATGTAACAGCTGTGGCCCTGCGGGTATTTCTGGAAAGTGCTCTCATAAATCGTTCCTCCTTATAAAAGCTGCAGGGTCTCAGCCCTTGCGCTGTTCCACACAAATGCGGTTGGATGGCAGATCCAGCAGTGCGCTTACCAGTTCGGTGATCCGGGCAGCAACGCGGATGTCTCCGCCGCCCTCGCACAGCACGGCCACACCGCACACCTGCGGCAGACATACCGTTTCGGTCAGGGCTGAACCATCTTCCAGCAGAACATGGGTCTGCTGGGACTGCATTTCTCCGGATTGTGTATCCAGCGCATAAATGGCTTCTTCCCCAGTCTCCAGCGTGACCATCACGGTCGTTTTGCCCGCACCGCTCATCTGTGAGATCAGATGTTCCAGCCGGTTCTCCAGCTGTGCCTGATATTCCGTGCTGCTCTGGACAGGCTTTGTGTTTTTTGTGCTGCCCGCTGCCGTGTTCTGCGGAAAAAGTTCCGACAGCAGGATCAGCAGCATTGCCAGAACGCCTACTGCCGCAGCAAGCCTTGCTCTGCCCTGTTTCCCTTTGCATTTCCGGGCAAAATCTTTCACGGAATCTCCGAACGAAATGCCCCCTGCTTCTTTCATTCGGTGTCCTCCTGCACTTCCAGTATCGGTGCCATGCCAAGCTCCTGCTGCAGATATGCCGCGATCCGGCTCTGCTCTGCGGATGTGCACGCCGACGGGAGGATCACAAGCACCTTTTCTGCCCGAACGGTCTGTTCTGTCCGGGTCAGTGTGATCTCCAGTTTCACCTTTGTACCAAAGCGCCGCTCACACTCTGCGCAAAGATCCGCTTCCAGCCGTTCCTGCGTTCCCTGTAAGAGCGATGTCTCCGTACTCTGGATGCTGACCGCTGCCGGAGCAGCCGCCGCTGCACTTTTCAGTTCCAGCTTCATCTGCGGAGCCAGCCGGAACAGGATCACTAGAATATATAGCCCGGCAACGGCTTTTATGCATCTGCCCGCCCAGCCTGCGCCCACCAGCAGCGTCGTGATCTCCGCACAGATACAGGCAATGCAGAACGCCGATGCCGCCGTCTGAAATGCGTGCATTTCCTATCCGCCTCCCGTCATCATCAGAAGCCCCACGCCTACCGTCAGCAGTTCAAAAAACAGTGCCGTTACTGCTGCCATGCATTTTACCGCTTCGGCCATGCAGTCAAACAGCGCCTGACAGCGCCGGTTCTCCGCAAGGCCGCACAGAAGCCTGCATCCTGCAAGGAATAGCAAATGGAGCAGAAGCTGCAGATACAGTGGCAGAAATTCGGCCCCGATCACGGCAAGTGCCGCAAAACCCAGACTGCTTTTGAGCAGCTGCATCCCGGCAAGAAATACTTCTGCCGTATCGCTCAGAGCCTGCCCGATCACCGGCACGCCGCCGGTAAGCAGCTGGCCCAACCGCAGTGCAGAACGGTCCAGCTGAACTGTTACCGCTCTTTGCAGCCCTAACAGCACTGCAAAAATCCGCCCAGCCCAGACAAGCCCCCTGCGCAGCAACGCGCCCATGACACGGCACGTTTCCGAAAGCCCCTGCTGAGTGCTGATGCAGCACGCCATGCTTACCGCAAGGTAGCTCTGCAGCAGCGGACTGACCACAAGCACCGTACCCTGTGCCAGAAAGCACAGCCCGGTCAGCAGCAGACCGCTTGCCGCTGTGCTGGCATTCACCTCTCCACCGGCAGCGAGCACACCGCTGTACACCGGAAGAAAACCCAGAAGGTAGTTTTTCCACCCCTCCATCCGCTCACAGGTCAGCTGTGCAAGGCTGATCAGATCTCCCCACAAAAGAGTGCCGCAGCCCACAGCCGCAGCCAGTTCCAACAAAGCGCTGTCGGCTGCTCCTCCCACCAGAAATGAAAGCACGATCAACAACAGTAAAAACAGCAGAACATCCGCATAGCAGTGTGCCATCTGCCGGATCATCTCTGCCGGTGATCCCGGCAGGAGCGCAAGCAGAGCTTTGAGCGGATCTTTGGCAAAGGACTCTGCGCTTTGCGGAGCTTTTTCCAGATAAGGCTGCCAAAGCTCCTGTCCGGGCAGGCCCTGCAGCTGTGCCGCAGCGGCATCAGGTGCAAAAGCCAGAAAGCATACTGTGCACAATACAAACGCTGCCGCTTTTTGCAGGAATTTTTTTATCATGCGGCAAGCCCCCAGATCTTCTGGCAGATCTCTTCCAGCAGAGGAAATGCTGCCGCCAGAACCAAACATCGGCCCGCAAACCCGGCGCACCATGCCAGAGTGTCCGCACCAGCTTCTTCGCACAGGGTCCGCGCGTAATCGGTCAGCAGCAAAATTCCGGCACAGCGCAGCAGGCAGGCAAATGCAGGCCCGTCCACCCGGCGGCTGAAAGCCAGTACATTCCGAAGCAGCTCCTGCACCACCGCTCCAAGCTGCAGCAGCACAAACAATGCTGCGCCAACGGACAGCAGAAACGCATAGGCCGGTGCATCCTTCCGCAGCAGAAGCTGCGCCGCTGCAAAGACGACCACTGCCCCCAGAATGGAAAAAGATGTACTCATAGTGCAAACAGCGACTTGATGGTAACGAACAGTGCGCTGATCTGCTTGACAAGGATGGAAAGCACTACCACAAGACCCGCAAGGGTCGTCATCATGGCCTGATCCTCCCGGCCGGAACGGATCAGCAGCTGGTTCAGGACTGCCACGATAATACCGATCGCTGCAATTTTGAACACAAGATCGATCTCCAAGTTTTCGTCCTCCTGCCACTACAAAAGAATCAGTGCTGCCACCGCACCGGCTGCAAGGCCAAGCCTGCACGGTAAGCCTTGCCCGGATGCCGCTTTCTGCTGCGCCTGGTGCAGGAATGCTTCAAAACGGGCAGAGTAATAATCCAGTCGTTCGCATTCCTGTGCCGCTTCGCTTTGGCCAAGGCCGGCAAAGCACTGCTCAAAGCAAAGGCGTTCCGCATCATCAAATCTTTCCGGTGCCGGAATTTCCTGCAGTTTAGGTGCTGCATCGCTTTCCAACAGCTTTTCCTGCACGAGACACCGCTGCAGCTGTTCCAGATCCAGCCTGCGGTAAGCGATCTCCTGCCGGATGCGCTGCAGCAGCTCCACGGTGCGCTGCAACTGCAGGATATGCTGCTCTGTTCTGGCCTGAAATGCAGAGCCGGTCAGCCACCCGCACAGCAGGAGCAGTGCAGCCGCTGCCCAATGGAAAAGCCGCATCATACCGTGCAGACCCGCCGGACTTTTCCCGGCGTTGTGCAGCCGTGCAGCAGTACAAATACACGCAGCATTCCATGCCGCTGCAGCGCCTGCACCTGCGGCCGCCGGGCGGCTTCTTCTACGCTTGCGGCATGGACGCTTGCAACAAAGTCCACCCCGCTGTAAAGGCCCTGTTCCAGCGCTGCAGTTTCGGCAAGCGTGCCCAGCTCGTCCAGCAAAATAACCTGCGGCGAAAGCGTGCGCAGTGCCATCTGCACAGCCCGTTCCTTAGGGATGCCGGACAGCAGATCCAGCGGCGGCATCTTCTCGGAATCACCCGGCGGAAAGATTTCGCAGCGCTCGTCCACCACGCAGGCTCGCCGCTGCATCCCGGCCAGTTCTCGTGCGATCTGACGCAGCAGCGTCGTCTTGCCGCTGTCCGGCTCGCCGACCAAAAGCATCCCAATAAAATGCTTTTTCAGTTGCACCAGAAGTTCGTCCGGCAGCTGTACCGGAACCGCCCTTGCAATGCGCAGGTTCAACCCCTGCACCTGCTGCAGAACCGTCTGGCCGTCGCGATCCACATAGCGTCCTGCCACACCCACCCGGCAGCCGGAGGGTGTGGTCAGAAATCCATGCGCAAGCTCCGTCTGGTGTGCATGTACCGCGCCGCCGCACAGGGTGTGAAAGATCTCTTCGATCTGAAACTGATCCAATACACACTCCCTCAGCTGCAGCGGGCACTCCGGCAGGTCCTGCAGCGGGAGCTGCCGACCCGACAGTGTAACAAAAACACCACAGCCTGTCCGGAACCGAAGTTCATGGATCTGCGCTGCCGTCTGTGCTGGCAGCTGTCCCAATGGCCCGGCCAGCCATGAGGGAAGCAGGCGTATCGCCCGATAATACTCATCCACACTGTCCTCTCCTTTTTCAGGCTCATTGCCTGCTATGAGTATATGCCTGTCCCTGCCGGATAGAACCTGCGGACATAAAAATATCCCCGCAGCACAAAACTGCGGGGATATCCATTGGAGCGGTTTTATCAGGTGTTTTCGTCGCTGATCATTGCCAGAAATTCTGCCTCGGTCAGCACCGGGATGCCAAGCGCCTGCGCCTTGGTCAGTTTGGAGCCTGCTGCCGTGCCTGCCACAACATAGGCCGTTTTCTTTGAAACAGAACCGCTGGCCTTACCACCGTTTTTCACGATCAGTGCTTCCGCCTCATTGCGGGAAAGAGTTTCCAGCGTGCCGGTGACCACCAGCGTTTTCCCTGCCAGCTTATCGCCCTTCGGTTCGCCCTTCCACTGCATATTCAATCCGGCATCGGCCAGACGATGGACAAGGTCGGTCGTTCCCTCTTTTGCAAAGAATTCCACGACGCTCTGCGCCATTACGCCGCCAAACCCATCGATCTCGCTGATCTGCTCTGCACTTGCTTCCCGGACAGCCTGCAGCGTACCGAAATGCTCTGCCAGCAGGGCTGCAGCTTTATCGCCAATGTTGCGGATGCCAAATCCGAACAGGAGCTTATCCAGATTGTTCTGCTTGGAAGCCTCGATGGCGTTCAGCAGGTTATCGGCGCTCTTTTCCTTGAACTTATCCAGCGTCAGCAGCTGTTCCCGCGTCAGCGTGTAGATATCCGCTGCGGAGTGCACCATGTCCTTCTCCACCAGCTGGGTGGCAACTGCTGTGCCAAGGCCCTCGATATCCATTGCATCGCGGGAAGCAAAATGGATGATATTGCGCAGTGCCTGTGCCGGGCACTCGGGGTTAACACAGCGCAGAGCTGCTTCATCCTCCAGATGAACGACTGGTGCACCGCAGGAGGGGCAGACCGTGGGCATCTCATAGGGCTGTGCATCCTCTGCGTGATGGGTAACACCGATCACTTCCGGGATGATATCACCCGCCTTGCGCACCTGAATGGTATCGCCGATGCAAAGGCCGAACTGATGGATAAAATCCTCATTGTGCAGGGTCGCGCGGGCAACGGTAGTACCCGCCAGAAAGACAGGGTCAAAGCAGGCCGTCGGGGTAAGAACACCAGTGCGGCCAACTGCGACCTCAATGCTGCGCAGCGTTGTCTCCTTTACCTCTGGCGGATACTTAAACGCAATTGCCCAGCGTGGGAATTTGTTGGTGGAACCCATCAAATCGCGCTGTGCAAAATCGTTCACCTTGATCACTGCACCATCCATATCAAAATCCAGTTTGGCACGGTTCTGGCCGATCTGCTCGATCTCGGCAATGGCCTGCTCAATGTCATGCACGATATGATAGCGCGGCGAGACCGGCAGGCCAAGGCTCTTGAGGTAATCCAGACTTTCAGCATGCTTGGTAAGCGTTTTGCCGCGGATCTGCTGCACATTGAAAACAAAGATAGAAAGGCCCCGGCTTCCGGTGATCTTTGCATCCTTCTGGCGCAGCGAACCGGCAGCCGCATTGCGCGGATTTTTAAAGGGCGCTGCGCCCTGCAGCTCCTGCTCTGCACACAGCTTCTGGAACGCGCCATGCGGCATATATACCTCACCGCGCACTTCCAGAAATTCCGGTGCATCCTTCAACTTTTTGGGAATGCTGCGGATGGCGCGGACATTGGCGGTCACGTCCTCGCCCACCACGCCATCGCCGCGGGTAGAGGCACGAACCAGCTCACCGTTTTCGTATTCCAGACTGCAGGAAAGGCCATCGATCTTGATCTCCACCACATACTCCGGCTCTATGCCGGCTTCCCGCACGCGGCGGTCAAAATCCCGCAGCTCATCATACGAAAATGCATCCAGCAGGCTTTCCATTTTTACCGCATGGGTCACCTTGGGCAGCTTGCTGCTGGCCGTGCCGCCTACCTTCTGGGTAGGCGACGATGCCGTGACCAGCTGCGGAAACTGCGCTTCCAATTCTTTCAGTTCCCGGGTCAGAGCATCATACTCAAAATCTTCAAGCTCCGGGGCATCCTGATCATAGTAAAGCCGATTGTTTTTCTCGATCACAGCGCGCAATTCTTCCACGCGCTTTTTTGCCTGTTCCAACTCCAAAAGTTCCACTCTCCCGCTATCCGGTTTCTCCCGCGCTGCCGTCCGGCACTACCGCCTGAAAATGCATCGCAGAAAACTATTTTGATTATAACACATCCAGCCGCGCTCTGCAAAGAGAAAGCAGATACAATTTGTATAAGTGCTTTGAAATCTGCGTGTGTAATCGTTTTCAATCATCACTGTGGATTGATTTAAAATCAACGCGTGGAGATACTCTTTGTTTATTCTTTTGATAAAGTAACGTTTTATCGTGTGATTTCTCCACATCCATGACGAGTGAATCGTCCTGTGGTATCGTTAAGTCGCCAGCCAAAACACACACAGAAAGGGCAACGCATTCGTCGTGAATGCTTTAGGCCTTGTCCCCCCGGCATCGTCCTCATGATGGTCGTGTTCCGTTCGTCACCACGGCAAAGAAAGCCGGTGTGGATGAGCATGTCATTAAAAAGATTGCCGGCCACTGTATTGATGATGTTGCCGAAAAGTCGTATACTAAAAGAGGCATTGAGTGGATTCGTCATTTCATGCAATGCATCGTACCATCCTAGATTTTGTACTATTATTTTAGGAGAAAAGCTGTTCCGATTTGTGAATTAAGTATCATACCGTTTCAAGAGGAGATCAAGCCGCCATGGATTGGGAAACATTAAGATCAAGCTGTCTTGCCTGCACCCGCTGCGAGCTGTGCAAGACCCGCACCAATGTGGTGTTCGGTCAGGGTGTGGAAGATGCCGAAGTTCTGTTTGTGGGCGAAGGCCCCGGCCAGAATGAGGATGAGCAGGGTCTGCCCTTTGTGGGGCGCAGCGGCCAGCTGCTGAACAAATATCTGTTTGCCATCGACCTTGACCGCACGAAGAACTGCTATATTGCAAACATCGTCAAGTGCCGCCCGCCGCAGAACCGTGACCCCCAGCCTGCTGAGAGCGAAGCCTGTATGCCCTGGCTGCGGGAGCAGTTCCGCCTGCTGAAGCCAAAGATCGTGGTCTGCCTTGGCCGCATTGCCGCCCAGCGGATGATCCGAAAGGATTTCTCCGTGACCAAGGAGCATGGCCAGCTGTACGAAAAGGGCGGCATCCTGTTCATGGGTACCTTCCACCCTGCCGCTCTGCTGCGCAGCCCGCAGAACAAGCCTGCAGCCTTTGCTGATTTTACTGCCCTGCGGGACAACATTGAAACGGTATGCAAACATACCTATCATAAAGACTGAATCATTCCCGCTGCAAGAACCAAACACCTTCCTTTTGCATACTCTAAAACAAAAAGAGAGGTGTTCGATTATGGAAACTGCACGACATGATTCCATTGATTTCTTTCTGGGTGCCACAACGCCTGCCGGTTTCAAGGGCTATTTTGAACCGCTGCGCCACGAACCCGGTATGCAGATGTACCTAATCAAAAGCGGGCCGGGCTGCGGCAAATCCACCCTGATGAAGCGGCTTGCCCGTGCTGCCGAACAGCGCGGCGAACTGACGCAGCGCATCCACTGTGCCAGCGACCCGGACAGTCTGGACGGCGTGATCCTGCCCGGGCAGCACAGGGCTATCGTGGATGCCACTGCACCCCATGTGGTGGAGCCGGATGCTCCCGGTGCGGACGAAGTGGTGGTGAGTTTGTACCACACCATCGATACAGAAAAGCTGCACCAGTGCACCGATGAGGTCAAGGCGCTGTTTGCCCGCAACGCCCTGCTGCGCAGCCGCGCTGCACGATATATTGCATCGGCAGGCAGCCTTTTGCTGGACAGCCGCCGCGCCGAAGCCTGCAGCGCCAATTTTGACAAGGTGCGCCGTTATGTCAAACGGCTGTGCACCCGGGTGATGCCGCGCACGGAAGGCATTGGCAGCGAAGAGCTGCGCCTGCTTTCCGCCGTCACCCCCAAGGGTGAAATGTTTTATCAGGGCACTGCACAGGCATTGGCGGATAAGTTTATCGTGTTCCGGGATGATTACGGCGCGGTGTCCCGCCTGCTGCTGGAGCTGATTCGTGCCGAAGCCCTGACGCGGGGCTACCACATTATTACCTGTCCATGCGCCATGCACCCGGAGGATAAGATCGACCATATCCTGATCCCGGAGCTGAAGCTTGCCTTCCTGACGGATAATCGCTGGCATCCGGTGCATCTGCCCAGTGTGCAGGCTGTGCGGTGCACCCGCTTCCTTGACAGGGAAAATCTGGCAGCGTACCGGGCACGGCTGCGCTTTAACGAGCGTGCTGCCGCCGAACTGCTGGAACAGGCCAGTGCCCTGATGGCACAGGCCAAGAGCTGCCACGATGAGTTGGAGACCTATTACCGTGCAGCGGTGGATTTTGGCAAAGTGGATGAAGCGGCAGCAGAATGCATGGAGATGTTCGGCCTGAAATAATCAGTTTACGTCGACGAACCGGGAGTTTCTCTGAAGACCGTCCGCTTGGGTGGGACCCTGTTGCCGTGAGGCAATCGGGCGGGCGATGGAATGGCCCGAATCGTGTCTGAAGAGGAATTACCGGTTCGTCAGTGTATCCCAAAAGCGGAGGTGAAATGCTTTGGCAACGGTTCATCTGCCCATCCGGCAGCTGGTGGAATTTCTGCTGCGGACCGGCAGCATTGACAGCCGGTTTACAGGGTTTGACCGTGCACTGGAAGGTGCCCACATCCACCGCAAATTGCAAAAAGCTGCCGGAGACGGCTATCAGGCTGAGGTATTTCTCTCCGTAGAGCGGCAGGCAGAGGGCATCACTTTTACCCTTGAGGGCCGGGCTGACGGCATTTTTACCGATGAGACTGGCACGGTAGTCATTGATGAGATCAAGACCACCGCTGTGCCGCCGGAAGAGATCACTGAGGATATGAACCCCTGCCACTGGGCACAGGGCATGGTGTACGGTGCCATTTATGCCACACAGCAAAGCCTGCCGGAACTGAACGTCCGGCTGACTTATTATCAGATAGACACCGATCAGATCATCCGCTTTATCCGCCGCTTTACGCAGCAGGAGCTGGATGAATTTCTTGACAAATTATTGTGCCAGTATGCTCCGTGGGCGCAGCGCCGGATAGAGTGGGATGTAAAGCGTACTCAGAGCCTTGCGGCACTGCAGTTCCCGTTTGCGCAGTACCGGCCCGGACAGCGGGCTATGGCGGGCGAGATCTACCGCGCCTGCCGCGCTGGCAAGACCGCCGACTGCAAGGGCGGTACGCGGCTGTTCTGTCAGGCTCCTACCGGCATTGGCAAGACCATGAGCGCGCTTTTCCCCGCGCTGAAAGCCATGGGCGAAGGCAACGGAGAAAAGCTGTTCTATCTCACGGCCCGCAACACGACCCAGACTGCCGCCGAGGATGCCTTGACCCGGCTGCATACGGCCCAGCCAGAGCTTGCCCTGCGCAGTGTGACGCTGACCGCCAAGGAAAAGGTCTGCCTGCATCCGGACGCAGAGGGACATCCCGCCTGCCTGCCGGAGCTTTGTCCCTACGCCAACGGCTACTACGACCGCATCAAGGATGCACTGACAGCTCTGCTGGACGGTACCGGCAGCTTTGACCGCGCAGCGCTGGCCGGGGCGGCAAAGCGTTTTTCGGTGTGTCCCTTTGAACTGGGGCTAGACCTGAGCGAGTGGTGCGATGTGGTCATTGGGGATTACAATTACCTGTTCGATCCGGTGGTGCACCTGAAGCGGTTCTTTGATTCTTCCGGCGACTGGTTGTTTTTGGTCGATGAAGCACATAATCTGCCCGACAGAGCCAGAGCAATGTATTCTGCACGCTTTTGTAAAAGCAGCCTGACCGAGGCAAAACGCGCATTGGGCAAGGGCAAAAGTGCTTTAAAGACCGCTCTGACCAAAGCAGACAAAGCCCTGCTGGAAGCCCGGAAAGCCTGCATACAGCTTGCACCCCGGCACAGCAGCCAGACCGATGCCGCAGACCCGGCACAGACCAGTCTTTTGCCTGAAAACACTGCCCCCGCACTGGAACTGCCCGAACCGCTGTATGCACAGGGCAGTACTGTATTTTTGCAGGAGCCGCCCTCTGCCCTGCTCAGTCCGCTGCGGGCCGTACAGGCACCTTTGCAGGACTGGCTGGAAGCGAACCCGGATGCCGAAGTACATGCACAGTTGCTGGAGCTTTATTTTGCTGTACAGGACATCACCCGTGCCGCCGAACGATACGACAGCCACTTTGTCACTCAGCTTACCGTGCACGGCAGAGAGCTTGAATTGCAGCTGCTGTGTCTGGACCCGGCACCTTTTGTGGATGCCAGCCTTGCCGCAGGGCGCAGCGCAGCGCTGTTCAGTGCAACACTGGCTCCGCCCTCGTTCTACCGCAGTGTTCTGGGCTGCAGCGATGCACGTGCCGTCGCACTGGACAGTCCCTTCCCGGCTGAAAATCTGGGGCTGTATTGCCTGCCGAATATCTCTACCCGCTACCGCGACCGCGAAGCCAGCGTGCAGGCAGTTTCGGATGCACTGGCCCGGCTGGTGCAGGCCAGAACGGGAAACTACTTTGCCTTTTTCCCAAGCTACGCATATCTGCGGCAGGTACACGAAGATTTTGCAGCACGTTACCCGGGCATTCGCACCCTTGTGCAGGAAAGCCGGCTGGATGATGCCGCTCGGGCTGAATTTCTGGCTCAGTTTGTGCCGGACCCGGCCGAAACGCTTCTGGGTTTTGGCGTGATGGGCGGCATCTTTGGTGAGGGAGTTGATCTTGCAGGCAGCCGCCTGATCGGGTGCGCCATTGTGGGTGTGGGCCTGCCGCAGGTAAATCCGCAGCAGGAAATGCTGCGCCGTTATTATGACGCACAGAACGGCTTTGGATTTGATTATGCCTACCGCTATCCCGGCATGAACAAGGTACTGCAGGCCGCAGGGCGCGTGATCCGCACGCCGGAAGACAGAGGTGCGGTGCTTTTGCTGGACGACCGGTTTGCCCAGCAGGAATACATCCGGCTGTTCCCTCCTCACTGGCGGCATATCCGCTATCTGCGCAGCTGTGAAGAACTGGCCGCTGCCCTGCAGGACTTCTGGAATAAATGAGACCCAAACAAAAAGGCACTGCCGCACCCAAAACAGGAGCGGCAGTGCCTTTGCTTCTTTTTTGTTTTATTTTGCTGCTTTCCGGTTCTGCTGCAGGCTATCCCACGAGGGCATTTCATTGCGCAGCTTTTCCCACATGGGCATTGCCGTGCCGGTCTGCCTGCGCAGAGCATCGAACGCTTCGTCCAGATACTTCATTTCGGACACTGCGTGCATGGCGTGATCCGAAACGCACAATCTGCCCAGCGATGTTTTTGTCATGGTAAACACCATCGCTTCCATCTTACGGCGGGCCGATGTGCCGGGCTGGAAATTATCGGTGTTGTTGGCATCGTTCACCGGGATGCCCGCATCCTTGAGCATCAGGCAGGCTTCATAGGCGGCATCCAGAATGGCGCCGCGCTGCTGCTTGGTGGCCCGGTGCAGATCGCCGTTGCAGGCATAGCACACATAGCACGCCGGCAGAACGAATGCAATGTGGCACTTGAGCCATTCATCCATATCGCCATAGAAGGTCAGCTTGTATTTTGCACCGTCAAAGGCGGTCTTGAGCCGGGTTCGGAAGGTGCCAGAAAGCGGAGTTGTGGCACCGCCCACCGTCATGCCAGCACTGGCGTACACACTGACCACATGGTCGTGTTCACGGCGGCCTGCCGTGCCCTGAAAGCCGAATGCGATCTTATCCGCCGGGCGCTGCATGAATTCCAGCACCTGCTTTGCCTGCGGGTTGTTGCCCACAAACACAAAATACTGGCTCTTGTTGGCCTTGAGCACAGGAAGCACATCCGGCAGCTGGCCCGCCTGCATGACCACAAAGACGAGATCATAATAATCATCCGGGGCAAGAGTGTCCACGGTTTTGATCCGTTCCGTTGTGGTCTTGCGCTGCACCCAGTGGCGGATGACCAAACCCTTCTGGTCGATCATTTCCTTCCACTCTCCGCGTGCAAGCAGCGTGACAACGTTCTTTTTGTTCTGCATCAGCACATGGGCCAGCTCGCAGCCCAAAACGCCCGCACCGTAAACCAGAATCCTCATCCAGATACGCCTCCCTTATGTGTGTTAAGGTTTGCTTACTTTTTCAAAAACGAGAAAAAGCCTTTTTTCTCGTAAGGTGCACTGCTTACGCCCTTGACCTCATAGCCGGTTGCATTGATGGCATCCCGCAGCTTCTGCTCGTCCAGCGGCTGTTCCGAGTGGATCACCGTCTGGGCTTTTGCCTGCGAGGACGACACCCTTTTTACCTCCGGGAAGGCCTTGCGCACGGCTTCGTTGACATGGCTCTCGCACATGCCGCACATCATACCATCTACTTTTACGATCGTTTCAATCATTTTATTCCCCTCCAGATCTTCTGCGCGCATCGGCCCGTTGACGCAGAATCTGTTAGGAAGCGCTAACCGCAGTTTCAAACAAAACGCCGTCGGGAACTGCCCGGCAGCGGTGCGGAGCGGTTCCCTGTTCTGTGGTGGGTCTGCTCAGAAAATGCACGCATGATTTCTTGCCTTCATCATATCACACCAGTGGGCTAAATGCAAGATGAAAAATACCCCATCCCGGTTTTTGCGCTTTTCACTCATGCACCCGGTATCCTGCTGCCGTGGTCAGTATTCAATGCCCTGCCGGGCGGAAATTCCCCTCTGGTAAGGGTGGCGGTGGCACTTCATCTCCGTGGCATAGTCCGCAGCGTCCAGCATCCACTGTGGCGCAGCATGGGCAGTAAGCACGCATTCCTGCTCTGCCGGGCGTTCCAGCACAGCCTTTTGCAACAGGGCTTTATCCACCATATCCAGTTCCCATGCGCTGCCTGCTTCGTCCAAAATCAGCAGGTCGGCAGGGTCGGCCATGGCAGCTGTGAGGTTCGCATTCTGCAGCTGGCGGGTGGCTTCCTTTTCCGCTTCGTTCATCTGGAACACGAATTTCTGCCCCGCCTTGCCGCGGTACACCTTTGCACCCAGCTGTTCCAGCAGCGGCACCTCGCCGCTTTTGCCGCCTTTGAGGAACTGCAGGATCACCACCCGCTTTCCGCTGCCCATGGCCCGCAAAGCAAGGCCCATGGCAGCGGTGGTCTTGCCCTTGCCATCACCGTAATATAGATGTAACAGCCCTGTACGCTTCATGGTCATTTCTCCTTTTGTCTTTGCGTTTATGGTAACACAAACCCAGCAAAAAAGGAAGAGGAAGCACCCGAAGGCGCTTCCTCTTTCAAACAATGCGATATTTACTGATACAGAGGGAAATCCCGGGTCAGCTTCAGCACACGGTCACTGATCTCGTCCTTCTTCTCGTCGTAGTGCCAGATGCAATCGGCGATGCAGTCGGCGATCACCTTCATCTCGGCCACGCCCATGCCGCGGGTGGTAACAGCCGGGGTGCCCAGACGCACGCCAGAAGTCACGAACGGGCTGCGGGTCTCGCCAGGGACAGTGTTCTTATTGGCGGTGATGTGCACGCTGTCCAGACGTGCTTCCAGCTCCTTGCCGGTGCACTCCTCGTCACGCAGGTCGATCAGCATGAGGTGGTTATCCGTACCGCCGGACACCAGCTTGACACCGCGTGCCTGCAGCTCTGCTGCCAGAGCCTGTGCATTCTCCACGATCTTGCGGGCATATTCCTTGAACTCCGGCTTCAGTGCTTCACCAAAGCAGACAGCTTTTGCGGCGATCACATGCTCCAGCGGGCCGCCCTGGGTGCCGGGGAACACGGCAGAATTGATGCGCTTTGCAAGAATGGGATTGTTGGTCAGGATCAGACCGCCGCGGGGGCCGCGCAGGGTCTTGTGGGTGGTGGTGGTAACAACATCAGCATACGGCACAGGGCTCTGGTGATAGCCGCCTGCCACCAGACCGGCAATGTGGGCCATATCCACCATCAGATATGCACCATAGCCGTGGGCGATCTCAGCGATCTTCTCAAAATCGATGGCACGGGGATATGCAGACGCACCGGCCACGATCAGCTTGGGGCGCACCTTCTTAACCTGCTTTTCCAGCTCAGCATAGTCGATCACGCCGTCGGCATTGACACCGTAAGAGACAAAGTTATAGTTCTTGCCGGACATGTTCACCGGAGAACCGTGGGTCAGATGGCCGCCCTGAGACAGGTCCATGCCCATGACAGTATCGCCCAGATCCAGCAGAGCAAAATAAACTGCCAGATTGGCCTGTGCACCGGAGTGGGGCTGAACATTGGCATATTTTGCGCCGAACAGCTTGCAGGCACGCTCGATGGCAATGTTCTCCACCTCGTCCACATAGACACAGCCGCCATAGTAGCGCTTGCCGGGCAGGCCCTCGGCGTACTTGTTGGTCAGGATGCTGCCCATTGCGGCCATGACGGCGGGAGAGACGATGTTCTCACTGGCGATCAGTTCAATGTTCTGGCGCTGACGGTTCAGCTCGCGATCCATGGCTGCGGCCAACTCCGGATCAACGGTATTGACCAGACCGATGGTGTCCATCATTTCATTGTACATAATATTCTACCCCTCTCAATTTCCGGAGAAAGCCCCGGATCTCTGGATCTCTTCAAGCCACCCTGCTCCGCGCACGAACCGAATTGCTTTCTTTTATCATAGCAGAAAGCTGCAGAATCTTCAACTTCCATTTTGCCAAAAGGCTTGCTTTTTTCGTCTGAAGTGTTTATTATACTTGTATAAAAATGCAGTGTCGTTTTTGTATATTTTTCAAGTCAGTCAACCTTCAGATGAAGCGAGGTGTTCTCTGGTGACGGTCAGTGAAGCAAAGCAGACCCAGCGCAAAGCGGGCCGTGCCGCACGCAAGGCTCTCGGTCCGGAAGAACGCAAGGCTGCAAATGCCGCTTTGTGCGCATTCCTCTGGCAGCTGGCTGCCGTGCAGAATGCGCAGACCATCCTGCTATACGCAGCGTTTGGTTCCGAAGCCGACCTTTCTGCCCTTGCGGAAAAGGCACAGGCGCAAGGCAAAACGCTGGCCTATCCGGTGTGCGGCGAGGCGTATTCCCTTACAGCCGCTGTGCCCGGCCCGGACGGCTGGGAGATGGGACAGTACGGCATCCGCACCCCCATCCTGAGCCGGTCGGAGATTCTGCTGCCGGAAGCGCTGGATCTGGTCCTTGTACCCTGCACGGCTTTTGATGCAGACTGCTTCCGGGTCGGCATGGGCAAGGGCTATTACGACCGGTATCTTCCACGCTGCAAAAACGCGGTGAAGATCGGCATTGCATTTGAGGCACAGCGGGTGGAACATGCTGCCGTAGACGAGCACGACCAGCGGCTGGATGCCTATGTAACAGAGAGGGGTATTTACAAATGGAAATGACTAAGCTGAGCTGTGAGAAATTTCTCGCAGAGCTGGCCAGCAAAGCCCCCACGCCGGGCGGCGGCGGAACGGCGGCGCTGGTGGGTGCTGCCGGTGTAGCGCTGGGCAATATGGTGGGCAACCTGACCACCGGCAAAAAGAAATATGCCGCCGTGGAAGCAGACATTCAGGCCCTGAACACAAAGGCCGCTGCCCTGCGCAAAGAGCTGGAGGCGCTGGTGCAGGCCGATGCCGATGCCTTTGCACCGCTGGCTGCGGCCTACGGCCTGCCCAAGGACACACCAGAGCAGGCTGCACACAAAGCCGCCGTGCTGGAAAAGGCGCTGGATGCTGCCTGTGCTGTGCCACTTGAGGTCATGGAAAAGTGCGCCGAGGGCATTGCTCTGGTGGAAGAATACGCCGCCAAGGGCAGCGTGATGGCCGTCTCGGACGCAGGCTGTGCAGCCGCTCTGTGCAAGGCAGCCTTGCAGGCCGCAAGCCTGAATGTGTTCATCAACACAAAGCTGATGGCAGACCGTGAGCGCGCTGCTGCGTTGGACGCAAAAACAGACAAACTGCTGGATGAATTTGTGTCGCTGGCAGACGCTGTTTTTGCATCCGTGACGAACAAATTGCGGAATAAGTGAGGAAAAGTATTATGGCAACGATTTTGAAGGGCGCACCCGTTGTAGCCGCTATGAACGAACGCAATGCGGCGCTATGTGAGCAGCTCAAGGCAAAAGGCATCACTCCCACGCTGGCCGTGGTGCGTGTGGGTGAGCGGGAGGACGACCTCTCCTACGAGCGCGGCGTGATCGCCCGCTGCGGCAAGGTGGGTGTGGAGGTAAAGCAGTTTCTTCTGCCCGCCGATGCTTCGCAGGACGATCTGCTGAAGGTGATCGCCGAGGTGAACGCAGAGGATACCATCCACGGATGCCTGCTGTTCCGTCCGCTGCCCAAGCAGTTCAATGACCGCACTGTGCGTGCGGCGCTGGCTTCGGAAAAGGACATTGACGGCATCACGGACGATTCTCTGGCCGGTGTGTTCACGAATACCGATCTCGGCTATGCTCCCTGCACCGCGCAGGCCTGCCTTGAGATCCTGAAGTATTACAACATTCCGCTTTCCGGCAGGCGCGCTGTCGTAGTGGGCCGCAGCCTTGTGGTAGGCAAGCCCGCAGCCATGATGCTGGACCGCGAGAACGCCACCGTGACCATCTGCAATTCCCGCACGCAAAACCTGCCCGCCATCTGCAAGGAAGCAGATGTGGTAGTAGTGGCCATGGGCAAGATGGGTGCCGTGGGTGCCGACTGCCTGCGTGAGGGCCAGACCGTGGTAGACGTGGGCATCCATGTGAACGAAAAGGGCAAGCTGTGCGGTGACGTAAAGTTCAGCGAAGCAGAGCCGGTAGTGGATGCCATCACGCCGGTACCCGGCGGTGTGGGCACTGTGACCACCTCGGTGCTGGTGGGCCATGTCGTGCAGGCTGCAGCAAAAAAGGCCGGGCTGTAACGAATGATAGAACTATAAAATAAAAGACGCTTGATACACTGCCGTATGCTTCCCTGCCGGGAAAACATATTCAGACAAGACCAAGCGTCTTTTTTGATTGCTATATTTTAACCGCGGACAATGAGCAGCAGCAAAGCCGAAGCCACACACTGCATGATCAGCCAGCGGGCCACCACCTGCTCGTCGCTCCAGCCCTTATTCTTGCGGGCGTGGTCGTGCAAAGGGGTGCGGGTGTTCTTGAGGATGGAAATGTGCAAAAAGCGCTTCAGGCTGATCTTCAGGATGCCCAGACTGCCATCCACGATGAACACGATGGCTGCCAGCAGGAAGGCAAACGGATGGCCGCACTTAAGGGACAGCATTGCGATAAAGAAGCCCATTGCGCGGCTGCCGGCATCGCCCATCAGCAGGCTGGACGGCTTTGCGTTGGACCACAGATAGGCCAGCAGCGCGCCCATGAACACAACGCCTGCGGTGCCGTACTCGGCCAGCTCTGTTTTATAGGCCAGCAGGTAGGTGCCGATGGTCACCACTGCAACACTTGCCGAAAGGCCGTCCACGCCGTCGGTGCAGTTGACCACATTGATGCTGGTCCAGATCAGAATAACGATCAGCAGCAGGTACACAGCATACGGCAGAGTGAAACTCCACTGCAGGAAATTCACACCGCAGCCGTTGAAGTTGAGGTAGGTCACACCTGCAACAATGGCAATGGCAAAATCAATGATACCCTTTTTATACTCGTTCCATGCAGTTTCAGCAGCATCGTCAAAGTAGCCGGACAGCATGGATGCAATGAGCAGGATGGTGTAGATGACGTATTCCACCTTGAACGGCAGGAATGCCAGCGATACCAGTGCGATGCACAGCACGAAGATCAGGCCGGAACCACGGGCCTTACCCTTGGAAAGCGCACCGTTCACCGCAAACTCGCGGCCATGGTCGTGCGGAAGCTTATCGTGAAAAACGGAGTCCATCAAAGCCGTAAGGGCAAACGCCAGCAGGAATGCCAGAGCATCGACACCGCGCTGTCCTACGACCGAAAGCAGTGATTCGATCATATTCAAAGTTCCTCTTTCTTTTATGTTTGTGAGAGAAGTGTATCACGCTATCCATAAAAAATCAATCATTCCCGGAGAAAAATCCACGTTTGATTGACTTTCTGCAGCACCGCACTTATAATAGTATATCAGTCTGTCGAAAAAGTTATTGTTTCTATAAAAGGAGAACTCATGTCCATCTCTCTTGAGCAGCTTTCGGCGCAGATGCGCCGGGGCGAACAGGTGCCGCTGCGGCACACCATGCAGGTGGTGCTCACACTGAGCATCCCATCCATCCTCCAGCAGATCGTGGTAACTGCGGTGGAGTACATCGACGCAGCCATGGTGGGGCATATCGGTGCATCTGCTACGGCATCCATTGGCATCGTCAGTTCCAGCACGTGGCTCATGCATGGAATGCTGGCCGGTCTATATATGTCCTTTGCCATTCAGGTGGCACAGTATCTGGGTGCAGACCGGCAGGACGATGCACGCGGTGTATTGCGCCAATCTATGATCTTCAACCTTGTGGTGGGCCTTGCAGCTGCGGCCTTCGGCATTGGCATCAGCCGCTTTCTGCCCGGATGGCTGGGTGCCGACCCTTCCCTGCAGGCGGATGCTTCGGCCTACTTTGCCATCTGGTCGGCTTCCCTGCCCTTTTTGATGATCATGGGAACCTACTCTTCCATGCTGCGTTCCTCCGGCGATGCCCTGACACCGGGCCTTATCAGCGTGCTGACCTGCGTGCTGGATGTGATCTTTAACTTCTGCCTTATCAATCCCACCCGTGAGATGGTGGTGTTTGGCCGCACAATGACCGTCTGGGGCCTTGGCTGGGGGGTACCGGGCGCAGCACTGGGCACCGCCCTTGCTACCGCTATCAGCGGTGTGCTGACCCTTGCCATCCTGCTGCTACGGGACGGCCCGCTGTGCATCCGCAAGCCCGGCTCCTGGCACATTACCAAAGCCTGCCTGCAGAACCTGTGGAAGGTAGGCGCACCGCTGGCCGCAGAGCGTGCAGTTCTTTCCTCGGCGCAGGTGCTGCTCATCCGCATCGTATCCGGCCTTGGCACCACCGCCATTGCTGCCAACAGTCTGGGTGTGAGCGCCGAAAGCCTGTGCTACATGGCAGGCTATGGCATTCAGGATGCATCCCTTGCACTGGTGGGGCAGGCCGTGGGCGCAAACCGTCGGGATATGGCAAAAAACTTTGCCTGGCTGTGCACCGGCATGGGCATAGGCATCATGGCGCTGACCGGTGTTGGCATGTACATTTTTGCGCCAAACCTGATGGGTATTTTCACCGCAGATGCGGCAGTTATTGCGCTGGGCGCACAGGTGCTGCGCATTGAAGCACTGGCCGAACCGATGTTCGGTGCCAGTATCGTTGCCAGCGGTGCCATGCAGGGTGCCGGAGACAGCACGGGATGCTTTGTGCTGAACCTTGTCAGCATGTGGGGCATCCGGCTCACGCTGGCTTCCCTGCTGGCTCCGCATTTTGGGCTGGTGGGCGTATGGATGGCCATGAGCTTTGAGCTGACCATGCGCGGTGTGCTGTTCCTTGTGCGGCTGGTACGCGGCAGATGGCTGGACAAAGGGGCATTAGCCTGATCGACCGCTGGCGGATATATTTTCCTCTAAATAACAGCTCCCCGGCCGGGAACCGCACTGCGGGACCTGACCGGGGAGTTTTGCTGTGGTTATATGATTTGAGAAGAAGAAAAGATGGAGAACAAGTTACTTTCTGCCGTGCAGGATGGGAGACAGCGGCTTGTAGATCAGCATGCACAGCACTGCATCCAGCAGGCCTTTGACCAGCGTGAAGGGCATATTGAAGATGACAAGGCACTTGATGAGGCTGTCTGCAGAAGGCAGGATAGCCTGATACATGCCGAGGATGGCTTCCAGCGGCATGTGGTAGAACTGCACATAGGCCGGATAGGTGATGAAGTAGTTGGACGGTACGCTGAACACAGCCATGGCTGCAGCGCCTGCAATAGCACCAATGATGGCGGTCTTGCGGCTCTTGTGGTGCTTATAGATAACGCCTGCCACAGCGGAGAAAACCGCACCCAGCATGAAGTTGCACAGCTCGCCCACGCATGCAGTGGAAGTGCCCTTGATAACGATGTGCAGCAGGTTCTTCATAAAGCTGATGACCACACCGTACACCGGGCCGAGAGCAAAGGCACCCAGCAGAGCCGGCAGGTCAGAAAAGTCCATCTTGACGAAGGACGGGATGAGCATCGGAATGGGAAACTCAATGAACATCAGGATAAAGGCCACCGCACTGAGCATGGCGGCAACAGTAAGATTGTGAGTCGTGCTTTTTTTCATGGTAATGATCCTTCCCGGGGTAAGATGCCCCTTACAAAAATTGTTCCGAAAGCTCTTTTCGTATCTTGTTTTTTGGAACGGGAAGGACAAATAGAAAAGCGCCCTGCTGCAACAAAAACACTGCAACAGGGCGCGTAGACAACGATTTGCCTGCCGTTTCTTGCATCCGGACTATACCGTTGGTCCCGGAGTTGCACCGGGTCAGCACCCTTGCGGGTGGTCGCGGACTTTACCGCCAGTGGGGAATCTCACCCCGCCCTGAAACGAACTTTCTGGCACAAAGTATAGCGTGGCAGGCCCAGCTTGTCAAGAGGGCATCTTAAAATTTGTGCAAAAAATGTCAAAGTAATTCTTTCAAGCTCCCTTCTCTGTAAGCTCTTGCCCGGGTGGGTGCGGTATGGTATCATAGATGGGTCGTATAAAATTCAGGAGGTTATCATGATCTTTTCTATTCGTGATCTTTCGTTTGAGTTTGGCTCTGTGCTGCTGGAGGGCTGGTTTGCACTGGCTGCGCGCGCAGGGTGCGCGCTGCTCATTCTGCTTGCCGCATGGCTGGTACGCCGCTGGCTGAGCAAAAAGGGCATTCCGGCACTGCTGGCCCGCAAGTGGCACTTTAACGGCACTCCCATCCTGCTGCGCAGCTTTGCGGTACCCATCCAGCGCATGTGCACTGCGGTTGGCGTATATCTGGCGGCAGCTTCCCTGCCCTGGGCCATTCCCGGCATTGCCAAGCTGCTGTTGGTCTGCTTCCGCCTTGTCATGACCCTGCTGGTCTGCGAGGGCCTGTATGCGGCATCGGATCTGGCCGACCTGCTGCTGGCTTCCTGCAGCCCGGAGATCCGCTCCAACAAAACACTCTGCTCTTTGCTGGACACCGCTTACAAGGTGCTGGTGATCGTGCTGTGCGTGGCAGCGTTGGCACAAGAAGTGGGCTTTCCCATCGGCAGCATTGTCGCCGGTGCCGGTCTGGTTGGTCTGACCATCTCGCTGGCCGCACAGGAAAGCGCCAGCAACCTGTTTTCCGGCATCGTGATTCTGCTGGACAAGCCCTTCTCGGTGGGCGACTGGATCACTGTGGGCGATGTGGAAGGCGAAGTGATCGACATCAACTTCCGTTCCACCCGCATCCGCTCGCTGGATAAAACCATCAATGTGGTGACGAACAGTAAGATCTGCTCTTCCACCGTGCAGAACGCCGCCCTGCGCACCATGCGGCCCTACAAGTTCAATCTGGGTGTCACCTATGGCACCACCCGCCCGAAGCTGGAACAGCTGATGAAAGACTTGCAGACCATGCTGGACGCAAGCCCTTACACCAACAAGGATACCAACATCGTACAGCTTGCAAACTTTGGCGATTCCAGCATCAACATTCTGGTCTCCGCCTACCTGCTGACCAACGCCTACGCGGAATTTTTGCAGATGCAGAACGACCTGAACCTGAACATTATGGACATCATGCAGGCCGACGGTGTGGATTTTGCGTTCCCCTCCACCAGCGTGTATATCGAAAAGAACTGAGCAAACCTGTAAAGGGGCTGTTGCAAAATAGCGCCAACGAAAAGCGGAAAACAAAAATCTCATCTTTTCCCTCAAAAAGAGTAGAATTTTTCGGAACTGAAAATGCAAAAAGCTGAGCACCTGCTTTTTCACAGATGCTCAGCTTTTCTATACTCATTTTTTGAAATCTGCCTTTGAGGCCTCAACATTCTGCCCGTTTTGTACGGTGAATGCGGCGGCTATTTTCAATCAGTCAGCTCAAGACTGGCAGGCAGTGATCAGGCTCATCTTGTAGACCTCGTCGGCGTTGCAACCACGGGACAGGTCGTTGATGGGAGCGTTCAGACCCTGCAGGATGGGGCCGTAAGCTGCATAACCACCCAGACGCTGAGCGATCTTATAGCCGATGTTGCCGGCCTCGATGCAGGGGAAGATGAAGGTGTTGGCCTGACCAGCCACCTTGCTGCCCTTGCACTTGACCTGTGCAACTTCGGGAGCAACGGCAGCGTCAAACTGCAGCTCACCGTCCACAGCCAACTCGGGATCCATTTCCTGAGCCTTGATCACAGCGTCATGGCTCAAAGCAACGGTGCCGCCCTTGCCGGAGCCCTTGGTGGAGAAGCTCAGCACAGCAACCTTCGGATCGATGCCGAACAACTTTGCGGTCTTAGCGGTCTCAATAGCAACCTCAGCAAGCTTTGCAGAAGCGGCGACCTTGACCTCGCCGGTAGCCTTATCAATGGTATCGGTATAGTCGATGTTAACAGCGCAGTCGCCCATGGCAATGCGCTTCAGGCCCTCTTCACCGCAGTCACGGTCCAGAATGAAGCAGGAGCTGACCAGATGTGCGCCCTTCTTGGTCTTGACCAGCTGCAGAGCGGGACGAATGGTGTCGGCAGTGGAGTAAGTAGCGCCGCCCAGCAGGCAATCAGCCTTGCCCATCTTCACCAGCATGGTGCCGAAGTAGTTGGACTTCTTCAGCAGCGCGGTGCACTCCTCAGCGGTCTGCTTGCCCTTGCGCAGCTCCACCATGGTGTTGACCATCTCATCGAAACCGGCATAGTTCTCGGGGTCGATGATCTCGGCAGCGGAAATATCAAAGTTACCGGCGGCAGCAGCAGCCTTGCACTCAGCCTCGTTGCCCACCATGACGACCTTCAGCACGCCCTCGGCCAGCAGCTTTGCAGCGGCCTCCAGAATGCGGGGATCATTGCCCTCGGTGAAAACGATCGTCTTGGGATTTGCCTTCAGCTGTGCTACCAGCGGTGCAAACATATCAGCCATTGTGATTACCTCCGAATTTACTTTCCAATATTCACATCCAGATATCTGTTGGACACAAGGATGCCTTTCTCTTTTATTCTAGCACATACGGCAAAAAGTTCAAGACAAAATTGGCTTTTTGTGCTACAATTTTTGCTTCACGCATCATCGTTATTTTCCTGCCAAAGTAGTAAAACACGCCCTGCGTATTCCTTCACAATTTCCCGTAAACCACCTTCCACAAATTTCAATTTTAAGCTATGCACTTTTCATTCACGATTTTTCTTTTTTAAAATGCAGAAAGTTCCAGTTAGCTTATATATTTTTTACGTTAAAACGCAAAAAAGAGCCATCCTCCCGATTTTTCGAGAGAACAGCTCCATAGTATTGGCTTTATAAATATCAGATAGAAATGGTGTTTGCCACGTCCAGCAGCACCGGGTCAAGCGTCTTGGTCATTTCAAGAGCTTCATCCACAGGGTAATCCACCAGCTTTTCGCCCTTCATGCCGACGATGCGGTTATACTTGCCCTGCTCCAGCAGGCACACGGCATGGTAGCCCATTGCAGAAGCGTTCACACGGTCACGCAGAGTGGGAGAACCACCGCGCTGGACATGGCCCAGAATGGTGGCGCGGGAGTCGATGCCGGTGCGTGCCTGAATCTCGTTTGCGATTTCCTGTGCATGGCCGACACCCTCGGCAACAATAATAATGAAGTGACGCTTGCCGGTCTTCTGAGTCTCAGCGATTTTATCCAGAATATCACGCTGCATGTCAAATTCCTTCTCCGGCAGTAGAACAGCCATAGCGCCGGAAGCAATTGCAACATTCAGAGCAATATAACCGGCGTTGCGGCCCATGACCTCGACCACACTGCAGCGGTCGTGGCTCTGGGTGGTATCGCGCAGCTTGTCGATCATCTCCAGCGCAGTATTCATGGCGGTATCGTAGCCAATGGTGTAATCGGTGCAGGAAATATCGTTGTCAATCGTGCCGGGCAGACCGATCATCGGAATGCCGCGGTGGGCCAGCTCACGAGCGCCGCGGTAAGAACCGTCGCCGCCAATGACCACCAGCGCATCAATGCCCAGTTCGCGGCACTTCTCTGCACCCTTGTCCTGACCTTCCTTGGTCTTGAATTCCAGACAGCGGGCGGTATACAGAATGGTACCGCCTGCAGAGATGATGTTCGACACACTGCGCAGGTTCATCTCAAAGCATTCGCCGTTCAGCAGGCCATTGTAGCCACGCTGAATGCCGATCATGCGGTAACCCTTATGCAGGCCGGTACGGACTACGGCGCGCACGGCAGCGTTCATGCCAGGAGCATCACCACCGCTCGTCAATACGCCAATCGTTTTGATCTGCTTTTCCATACGAGAGTTTCCCTCCAATTTGTTTCTTCATTTACCCAATGGTATCACAGCGTTCTCCGTTTTAACGCTGTCCAAAGCACTTCATTTGCCTTGAATCATTATAACACAAACGCCTTATTTTGGAAACAGCCATCCCGCCGGATTTGCGTTAAGATTCGTGCACGGAAATGTCATTTTGTTGCAATGTTGTCCGTTCCGACCAGCCTTTCCAGCTCTTTGAACAGCAGCGGATGGCCGGATGCGTACAGATGGCGCGGCACACGCAGATACTGCTTGGTATCGGTCAGATACAGGAGCACCGGCATATCCCCATCAAAAATGCCAAGCAGATTGACCACCTTTGCATATTCCCTGCTGCTGCGGGAAGGCACACGGATATACAGCTTCTTTGCTGCCGTTTTCATCGGGTCCGGCCTGCCGTTATCCAGTCGGGCCGGATCGTAATTATCGATCGGGACGATGCTCTCTGCCAGCAGCTTGGAAGCTTCATCCTCCCGTACCGACAGTCTGCCATCGATCACGACGACTGCATTTTCGTGCAGTGAATCCCGGAAAGCATCCAGCACCTTTGGGAATACGATCACTTCCATGGTGCCGGTCAGATCTTCTACGCTGGTAAAAGCCATCATGCTGTTGGACTTTGTGGTCATCATGCGGCTTTTTACCACCGCGCACACAATGCGCACTTTTTCTCCATCCTTCACATGGGCATCTTCCCCTGTAAGATCCTTGATGGTGTGGGATGCAATGCGTGCCGATTGTTCCCGGTAAGCATCCAGCGGATGACCGGACAGATACAGGCCGCTGACTTCCTTTTCCTGCTGGAGCAGTTCCTTATGGCTGTATTCCGGCAGCTGCTTTATTTCATAGTTATCCTCGGAAGCACCGCCCTGTGCTTCCCCGCTCATCACCGAGAACAGATCCAGCTGTCCATCCAGATTGCGCCGAGAGTCGGTCTCAATGCTCTTCAGAATGCCCTCTACGGCCTCCACATGGCTGTGGCGGTTGTTGCCCAGATGATCGAATGCGCCGGCCTTGATGAGGCACTCCACTGCCCGGCGGTTCAGTTCATTGCCATGCATCCGCTTGCAGAAATCGTACAGGCTGGTGTAAGGCTTATTCTGCCGCCCCTTCACCACATTCTCGATCAGGTTGCGGCCCACATTTTTGACCGCATTCAGGCCAAAGCGGATCTGACCGCTTCCATCCGCCGTAAAGCCGCCGTTGGAAACATTCACATCCGGCGGCAGCACCTTGATGCCAAGGCGGGCACACTCGCCGGAATATTCAATGACCTTATCCGTGTTATCCAGCACACTGGTCAGCAAAGCCGCCATGAACTCACTGGGATAATGGCACTTGAGGTAGGCCGTCTGGAATGCCACATAGGCATAGCAGGCCGCATGGCTCTTATTGAACGCATATGAAGCGAAACTGGACATTTCATCGTAGATCTCATTGGCCACTTTCTCAGAGATGCCGTTTGCCACACAGCCGGGGCATTCGTTGCCGGGATCGGTGCAGCCGTACACAAAGTGCTCCCGCTCGGCCTCCATGACGGCATGTTTCTTTTTGCTCATGGCACGGCGGACATTGTCTGCCTGACCAAAAGAAAAACCTGCCAGCTCCCGGAAGATCTGCATGACCTGCTCCTGATAGACGATGCAGCCATTGGTCACATCCAGAATGTGGGCCAGCTGTGGGGTCTTATAGCTGATTTTGTCCGGCTCGTGGCGGTTGCGCAGGTAGGTGGGGATCGAATCCATGGGGCCGGGACGGTACAGGCTGATCAGAGCGATAATGTCTTCTAGGTTCTGCGGCTGCAGGCCCACAAGCACCTGCTTCATGCCGGAAGATTCCAGCTGGAACACACCCTCGGTGTCTCCCTGTCCCAGCATCCTGTAGGTATCCGGGTCGTCGTAATCCAGCTTCTGGATGGAGAACTCCGGGTGGTGCTTCTGCACAGCAGTTTCCGCGTCATGAATGACGGTCAGCGTGCGCAGGCCCAGAAAGTCCATCTTCAAAAGGCCAAGTTCTTCGATCTCGGTCATGTTGAACTGGGTCACAGGCAGGCCGTCGTTGGTGGCCAGCGGCAGATAGTAGTCCGTAGGCTCCGGGGTAATGACGACACCCGCCGCATGGGTGGAAGCATGGCGGGGCATGCCCTCCACCTTCAAGGCCGTGTCGATCAGCTCTGTGACCTGCGGGTCGGTATCGTACATCCGCTTAAGTTCCGGCGATACCTCCAACGCACGCTTCAGCGTCATTTTCAGCTCCATGGGCACCTGCTTTGCCACAACATCTACCTGCTGATACGGAATGCCCATCACGCGGCCCACATCGCGGATGGCGTTGCGGGCGGCCATGGTGCCAAAGGTGACGATCTGAGCCACATGGTCGGCACCATATTTCCGGTTGACGTAATCGATCACTTCCTGACGGCGCTCGTAGCAGAAGTCCACATCAAAATCTGGCATACTGACGCGCTCCGGGTTCAGGAAGCGCTCAAAGATCAGGTTATAACGGATGGGGTCGATATCCGTGATGCCCACGCTGTAAGCCGCAATGCTGCCTGCGCCGGAGCCACGGCCCGGGCCTACCGGGATACCCTGACTCTTGGCGTAGTTCACGTAGTCCCACACGATAAGATAGTAGTTCGTGTAGCCCATCTTTTTGACCACGCCGATCTCGTATTCCAGACGGTCTTTGTTGGCCTGCGGAACATTGGGGCCGTAGCGGCGCTCCAGACCTTCCCAGCAGAGCTTTTCAAAAAACGCCTGATTATCCATACCGTTCGGCGCTTTGTAATATGGAATTTTAGTGTGTCCAAAATCAAAATCAAAGTTACACTGTTCGGCAATTTTGGCGGTATTCTCGCAGGCTTCCGGCACCATGGAGAACAGCTCGTACATTTCGTCTGTCGTTTTGACATAGAACTCGTCGGTCTGGAACTCCATTTTATCCGCATCCTGAATGGTCTTGCCGGTCTGGATGCAGAGCAGGATGCCCTGCATTTTGGCATCCTCCTTGCGCAGATAGTGGGAGTCGTTGGTGGCTGCCATGGGAATGCCGGTCTCCCGTGCAAGCTTGATGAGCTGCGGCAGCACAGTATTATCCTCTTCCAGACCATGGTCCTGAAGCTCGATATAATAGTTTCCCTCGCCGAAGAGGTCTCGATACCACAGCGCTGCTGCTTTGGCGCGCTCATAATCGCCCGCCAGAATGGCCTGCGGAACTTCGCCTGCCAAACAGGCCGACAGGCAGATCAGACCTTCGTGATATTTTTCCAGCAGTTCCTTATCAATGCGGGGCTTGGAATAAAAGCCCTCCACAAAGGCGGCCGACACCATTTTGATCAGGTTTTTGTAGCCGGTCTCATTTTTGCACAGCAGGATCAGGTGGTTGTTGCCGTCGATCTTATTTACCTTGTCAAAGCGGGTGCGGGTGGCCACATACACCTCACAGCCGATGATGGGCTTGATGCCAGCCTTTTTTGCAGCCTTATAAAATTGCACGCAGCCGTACATCACGCCGTGGTCGGTGCAGGCAATGGCGGTCTGTCCGCACTCTTTTACGCGATCCATCAGCTGGTCAATGCGGCAGGCACCATCCAGCAGGCTGTACTCTGTGTGGATGTGCAGATGGACAAAAGGCCGGGTATTGGGTAATGCTTCGCTCATGCTTTTGCCTCCTGTTCCAGATTCTGCCGCAGCGTTTCGGCCAATGCCTCCAGCTTCTTCATCCGGTGCGACAGGCCGGATTTGCTCACGGGCGGCTCAAAGCAGCCGCACAGCGCTGTGAGCGAAAGATCCGGGTACTGCATCCGCTTGGCAGCGGCTTCCTGCAGTACCTCCGGCAGAGTGCTAAGGGCATCCTGCTCTTCCAGAAAGCGGATGGCCTTCAGCGTCTGCGCATTGGCACGGGCCGTTTTGCCAAGGTTTGCCGTATCACAGTTGGTCTGTCGGTTGGTCTGGTTGCGCACCTGTTTGAAGGCTTTTTGTGCATGCATTTCCTCTGCAGCGTTTCCAGCGCCCATAAAGCTGAGCAGCCGTTCCACATTGGCCCCGGTCTTGACGTAGATCAGGTTCACGCCGTTGCGGCGGGTGCGGTGCGGTGCAAACTCATGCTCTGCCAGCAGCGCTTCAAAGTCCCGTGCCAGATTGGTGCGGGAGGTAAGAAATTCCAGATTATATTCTTTCTGCGGATCAATGACCGTTCCACTGCACAAAAAAGCTGCGCCAATGTACGCACTGACGCAGGTCTGACAGCGGATAAGGCGGGGATCGATCTGCAGGCTGGTCTCGCTGCCCGTGGTGCCGAACAGCTCGTGCACCCGGGCCACCTGCTCCGGCGCGCGAATGTTGAACTCATACAGCACGCCGCTGGGTCGCTGCTTGTGCAGGATCTCGCCCTGCACGCCGCAGCGTGCGAACAGCTGCTGGGCAGCCTGCACCGTCTCCTGCTGCTCGGTCTGCACCACCAGACCCTTTGCATCAAAATATTTGGCAAAGCACGCAATGCCATAAGCTGCCGCACGCACACAGCAATCCTTCTGGATACTGCGCTGCGCGATCTCCTCCCGCGCGCGGGATGCAAAACTACTCATACTTCCTCGAATTCTGTCAGCGTTTGGCATCGCGGTGCTGCACGCCCGGCTCGTAGCCGAGTTGCGTGCAATACTCCGCGATCTTACGCGCAAATGTAATGGAACGGTGCTTGCCGCCGGTACATCCCACCGCAATGGTCAGCTGGCTTTTGCCCTCCTTGACGTACAGCGGCAGTGCATACTGCAAAAAGTTCTCATACCGCTTGAGCAGTTCCTGCGCTTCCGGGTGGCTCATGACAAAATCCACCACATCCTGATCAAGGCCGGTCTTATGCTTAAGTTCCGGCACGTAGAAGGGGTTGGGCAGGCAGCGCACATCCAGCACAAGGTCTGCCTCCGGCGGGATGCCGAATTTGAATCCAAAGGACATCACGGTCAGGCGCATGGCACCCTTGGCTCCGCCATTTTTTGCAAAAAGATCGCAGATGCGTTCTTTATTTTGTGCTGTAGAAAGCAGGGCAGTATTGATGACGTAATCTGCACGCTCCTGCAAAGGCTTCAATATTTTGCGTTCCTTTGCAAAGGCCTCCCGGGTGGAAATACCCTCGGCAATGCTGATGGGGTGGCGGCGGCGGGTCTCGCTGTAGCGGCGCATGAGTACATCGTCCGGGGCATCCAGAAATAGAATTTTATAATCCACACCCTGCTCATCCAGCTTGTCAAGCGCACGCTCGATCTCTTCGCTGGTGCGGCAGCCGCGCACATCCATGGAAAGAGCCACCCGCTCCAGCTGGCTGTCGCCCGCTTCCGAGAATGCAGTGATGCTGGGCAGCAGTCCGGCCGGAACATTATCTATACAGAAAAAACCGATATCTTCCAGCGCATTCATAGCCACCGACTTGCCTGCACCGGAAAGTCCGCTGACGATCAACAGCTCCATAATCTGATCTACCGCTCCTTTTTGCTTTTTCCGTTATCGGACGACCCGGATCTCTTTTTCAAGGTCGTAGCCCGTCTTTTCCTTTACGATGGCGCGCACCTCGTCACAGAGTGCCAGCACATCAGCGCAGGTAGCGCCGCCAAGGTTTACCACAAAGCCGCAGTGCTTATCGCTGACGGCTGCGCCGCCGTGGCGATAGCCGCGCAGGCCGCACTGGTCGATCAGCGCAGCCGCAAAAGCACCCGCCGGGCGCTTGAAGGTGCTGCCGGCGCTGGGCTTATCCAGCGGCTGCTTTTCCACACGCTTGGCCATCAATTCATCCATTTTTGCACGGATGTCCGCTGCGTTTCCGGGCTGCAGATGGAACTGTGCCGAGAGGATGCAGCCGCTGTTCTCTTCAAAAATGCTGTGGCGATAGCGGAGATCCAGCTCTGCGGCAGGCACTTCTCTGACCTCGCCTTCTGCCGCCAGATACCGCACTGTGGTGAGCACATCCTTCATCTCGCCGCCGTAGGCACCCGCATTCATATACACTGCACCGCCCACCGTGCCGGGGATACCGTAGGCAAATTCCAGCCCGGACAAGCCATGCTTCAGTGCCGCCTTACACAGTGCCGCAAGGCGGACACCTGCGCCTGCGGTCAGGACTGTATCTTCCACCGCGATCTCTGCGTCCAGTGCCGAAACATCGATCACCACGCCGGAAAAGCCTTCGTCCGCAAACAGGATGTTGCTGCCGTTGCCCAGCAGGTAATAGCGGACAGCCTGCTCCTTGCAAAGCGCAACTGCACTGCAGAGCTGCTGCTCGTTTTCCGGCATGACAAACAGCTGTGCCGGGCCTCCGATTTTAAAGGTACAGTGCGCCGCAAGCGGTTCATTCTCCCTGAACGGGATCGCTGCTGCCTGCAGTTTCTGCTTGAATCGTTCCATGATAACTTGCTCCTTTTGCGGTGTGGGATCAATCCATTTTATCGTCCAGACCCAGACGGATCAGCAGTTCACGCGCTGCGTTGTAACCCATCTTCTTCTGGCGGTTGTTGATGGCTGCAGTTTCCAGCACGACAGCCAGATTGCGGCCCGGTGAGACTGGAATGCTGGTGCTGGGAATGCTGACACCCAGAATGTCGTAGTATTCGTTTTCCAGACCGGTGCGCTGGTAGTTCTTAGTGGGGTCCCATGCTTCCAGCTGAACCACAAGGTCAAGGCTTTCGCTCAGCTTGACCGCGCCCACGCCGTACACACGGGCCACATTGATGATGCCAATGCCGCGCAGCTCAATGAAGTGGCGGATATTCTCCGGGGCAGTACCCATGATCTGGCGGTTGGACACCTTGCGCAGCTCCACCGCATCATCTGCCACAAGGCGGTGGCCGCGCTTGACCAGCTCGATGGCAAGCTCGCTTTTGCCAATGCCGCTGTCGCCCAGGATCAGGATGCCTTCGCCGTACACTTCCACCAGCACACCATGGCGGGTGATACGCGGTGCCAGTTCCAGATTCAGCACACTGATCAGGCTGCCCATCAGAGTGCAGGTGGTCTCATTGGAGCGCAGCAGTGCAACACCATGCTTCTGGGCCAGCTCCTGCATCTCCGGGAAAGGAGTCAGTTCTTCGCTGCGGCAGACGATAACAGCCGGCGGCTGCTGACGGAACAGCTGATCCAGCGCCTCGTAGCGTTTTTCCGGTGAAAGGCCGGACAGAAAGTTCATCTCGGCCAGACCCATGATCTGCAGACGCAGCTTATCAAAATAATCGTAATAGCCCGCCAGAAACAGACCCGGGCGGTTCACTTCGGCGATCTCCACACAGATCTGATCCAGTTCCTTCGGCGTATAGACAACTTCCATACTGACACGGTCGGTCAGCGTTTTGAGCGAGACATTGAATGTGCCCATTCTTGTTCCTCCTGTGCTCCCTTTTGCTGCACAGCCCTGCCTGCTGTCAGGTACCGTGCAGGATTCCTTCTTATTATTATAATAGAACGATCGGTAAAAAACAATATTGTGCGGGCGGCTTTTTCGCAGCCCGGCAAGAATGCACGCAGCAGCGCAGCCATGTACTGATTTTTTACATTTTTCTTACCTTTACACGGATTTTACATTCCCTCGATTTTGGATTTTACATTGCATCTGTATACTCAAAATCAGGAGAAACACATCAAAAACACGTCAAACAAAAGTGAGGAAATCTTTATGACCATCTTCAATGTCTTTTCCCTGCTTGGAGGTCTTGCCCTGTTCCTGTTCGGCATGGACATCATGGGCAAAGCACTGGAAAAGCAGGCCGGCGGCCAGCTGCAGAAGATCCTGAGCAAGCTGACTGACAACCCCCTTAAAGGCTTTTTCCTTGGCCTGTGCGTCACCGCTGTGATCCAGAGTTCCAGCGCTACCACGGTCATGGTGGTCGGCTTTGTCAACAGCGGCATCATGGAGCTGCATCAGGCCATCGGCGTGATCATGGGCAGCAATGTGGGCACCACTGTCACCAGCTGGATCCTGAGCCTTTCCGGCCTGCAGGGCGACAGCCTCCTCATCAATCTGCTCAAACCCACTTCTTTCAGTCCTTTGCTTGCATTTATCGGCATTTTGCTGTATATGTGTAAGAGTGAGAAGAAAAAAGGCGTGGGCACCATCCTCATCGGCTTTGCCGTGCTGATGACGGGCATGACCACCATGTCTAACGCCGTCCTGCCCCTGCAGAACGAGGCATGGTTCACCAGCCTGTTCACCCGCTTTTCCAACCCCCTTCTGGGCGTTCTGGTGGGTGCCCTTGTTACCGGCATCATCCAGAGCTCCAGCGCCAGCGTGGGTATTCTGCAGGCGCTGAGCGCCACCGGCGTGATCACCTACGGCAGTGCCATTCCCATTATCATGGGTCAGAACATCGGCACCTGCGTTACCGCGTTGATCTCCTCTGTGGGTGCCAACAAGAATGCACGCCGTGCTGCCATGGTCCATCTGTACTTCAACATCATCGGTGTGACCATCTTCCTTGTCGGCTTTTACGGCCTGAATACGGTCTGCCACTTTGCTTTTGTGAACACCACCATCGAGGCATGGGGCATCGCTGTGGTGCACTCGGTGTTCAATATCGTGGCAACGCTGGTGCTGCTGCCCTTTGCAAACCTGCTGGAAAAACTGGCCATCCTCACCATTCCGGATTCGCCGGAAAAGGAAAGCTTTGCGCTGCTGGATGACCGCCTGCTGAACACCCCTGCCGTGGCCGTGGAGCGTGCACGCTCTGCAACTGCTGAAATGGCAGAGCTTGCCCGTGTGGGCGTGATGCAGGCCATGAGCCTGACTCATGATTGGAACGACACCCTTGCGCAGAAAGTCCGCGAGGAAGAGACGCAGGTAGACCGTTACGAGGACGCTCTCGGCACCTATCTCGTCAAGCTTTCCAGCCGTGAGCTGAACCATGCCGACAGCCAGAGCGTAAATACCCTGCTGCACACCATCAGCGATTTTGAGCGCATCAGCGACCATTCCGTAAATCTGATGGAATCTGCCGAAGAGATGCACACCAAAGACATCCAATTCTCGCAGGATGCCCGCGACGAGCTGCAGGTGCTGGAGGATGCGGTGCAGGATATTCTGAACCGCACCACTGATGCTTTCCGCAAGGGTGATCTGCATCTTGCCAGCAAGGTGGAACCGCTGGAAGCCGTGGTCAACGAGCTGGTACGTGCCATCAAGGCCCACCACATTGCCCGCCTGCAGGCCGGCAGCTGCTCCATTGAATATGGCTTTGTGCTGGACGACCTGCTGACCAACTATGAGCGTGTGTGCGACCACTGCAGCAACGTAGCCGTTGCACAGATTGAGGTTGCACAGGACAGCTTTGATACCCACGCATACCTCAACGAGCTGCGTCACGGCAATGACACCAAGGAAAGTGAGGAATTCCATCGCCGTCTTGACCGTTACCGTGAACGCTATCTCTTCCCTGAAAATCAATCTGCGGAGGATTTTGACAAATGATCTATATTGTTGAAGACGATGCCGCCATCCGGGAGCTGGAACAGTATGCCCTGCAGTCCAGCGGATACGAAGTGACCAGCTTTGAAAGCTCTGAGTCGTTCTGGCAGGCCATGCACGCTGCAGAGCCGGAACTGGTGATCTTAGACGTGATGCTGCCCGGTGAGGACGGTTTTTCCATCCTGAAAAAGCTGCGCAACACCCCTTCCCTGCGCAGGCTGCCCATCATTATGGTCACGGCTAAGTCCAGCGAGCTGGACACCGTGCGCGGGCTGGACTGCGGCGCAGATGATTACATCTCAAAGCCTTTTGGCATCATGGAATTTTTGAGCCGGGTGCGCGCCGCCTTGCGCCGCTCGGCTCCGGAAGCACGTCCCAACGTACTCAGCTTTCACGAGATCCTGCTGGACAATGCCCGTCACAACGTGACTGTAAGCGGAACGCCGGTGGAGCTGACCTACAAGGAGTACAGTCTGCTGCGCCTGCTGCTGGAGAACGCCAATCTGGTGGTGACACGCGAGACCATTCTGCAGGTGGTGTGGGGCACCGACATTTCGGTGGAGAGCCGCACTGTGGATATGCATATCCGCACCCTGCGCAAAAAGCTGGGGGATGCCGGCAAATACATCTGCACTGTGCGCAAGGTGGGTTACAAGCTGACCGATGAAGAGGAGGCCGGTGAAGAATGAAGCTGCGCAGCATGGAAGAAAAGATCAGCTACCGCCTGTTCCTGATGGGCTTCCTTGGTCTGCTGTTCACGGCGGCGCTTTGCATCTTTGTTTTTCACAAGGCATTCACGGCTCAGGCATGGACCAGCCTTGAGCGGGAAGCCGATCTGGTAAGCGCCGGTTATGATCTGGTGCAGGACCCGCAGCAGCTTTCGTCCTTTGTTACCAATGATCTGCGCATCACCCTGATCTCGCAGGACGGCAGCGTGCTATTTGAATCTGCTACCGATCAGCCCATGGAGAACCATCTCTCCCGCCCGGAGATCCGTCAGGCCATGACCGAAGGTGTGGGCCGGGACATCCGCGACTCCCAGACCATGGGCTACGAGACCTATTACTATGCCGTACTGTTGCCCAACGGTGAGATTTTGCGCATGGCACAGGATGCAGAAACGGTCTGGTCTATTTATGATTCGACCCTGCCTGCCATCGTGCTGAGCTGCGTTGCACTCATGCTGGCCGCCGCTGTGCTGGCAGCTCTGCTCACCCGTGCATTGGTCTCCCCTGTGCTGAGCATGACCGAAGATCTGGATCATATTCAGGACAATGTTCCCTATAAGGAGCTTGTCCCCTTTGCCGAAAGCATCCACTCTGACCGCATCCTCCGTGAGAACAATGAAAAGATGCGGCAGGAGTTTACTGCCAATGTCAGCCATGAGCTGAAAACCCCGCTGACCAGTATTTCCGGCTATGCGGAGCTGATCGAGACCGGCATTGCAAAGCCTGAGGATGTGCCGGGCTTTGCCCAGAAGATCCATGTGGAGGCCAGCCGTATGATCCAGCTGGTGAACGATATCCTGCAGCTTTCCAGTCTGGACAACGCCAGCGAAGCCGGTTCTGAGCCGGAGATGGAGACAGTGGATCTGCTTACCGTTGCCAAGGACTGCGTAGAGCGCCAGAAGCTGAATGCCCGCCGGGCTTACATCTCACTGAACTGTCTGGGCGAAAGTGCTCTTGTGCACGGCAACCGTGCCCTGCTGGACGAGCTATGCCAGAACCTGTGCGATAATGCGATCCGTTATAATCGTCCCGGCGGTAAGGTACAGATCACCACAGCCTGCAGCCGCGACGGACACTGCACCCTGACTGTGGCCGATAACGGCATCGGCATCCCGAAAGAAGCACAGTCCAGCGTGTTTGAGCGCTTCTATCGTGTGGATAAGAGCCGCAGCAAGGCTACCGGCGGTACCGGTCTGGGCCTTGCCATCGTCAAGCATATCGCACGCATCCACAACGCACGCATCAAGCTGGAAAGTCAGGTGGATGTGGGCACTACCATTACTGTCACCTTCCCCACTGCCAACTGAATCACATCGGTAAAAATCTCACGTCTGCCTGCAATTGCGGGCAGGCGTTATTTATTGTGATCTTTTCTCTGCCCACACCGTTCTGCAATGCACTGCGCTGCTGCAGATGCACAAGGTCGATGCCCTGCTGCCAGAAAGACTGCACCGTCTGCGTGCACAGTTCTGCCAGCTGTTTGCACTGTGCGGCGCTGGGCTGCGGCGTATCATAGCTGCGCTGACAGTCCAGCCGCAGACTGGCAGTTTCTTCCCGCAGGGTGACAGACACGCTGCATCGGCGGACCGTTACCGGCTCACCTTCCAGCCAGAAAGTATGCACGCCTCCCATTTCCAGCAAAAGCCGCGCTGTTTCCGCCTGCCGGGCCTCCAGCTCAATGCTGTTTTCCACTCGCCAGAGGATGCTTGTATCTGCAAGTGCCACTTCCTGTTTCTCTGCCCGCAGCTGCGGCAGAAGCATTCCGTCCTGATACTGGTAAAGCCTCGGCATCTGGTCTGTGCACTGCTTGAGCAACTCAAGCAGTTTGTTCGGAAATTCCTGCTTTTCCGCTGGAAGTTCCTCCAAAAATCCATCGTCCATCTCCAGCACAGAAACTTTTGCCGATACCCTGCCCTGCCTGTTTTCCAGCACCGTACGCTCATACGCTGCAAGCAGCTCTGCCGATGCATTTTGATCGATCAGCAGATAATCGCACAGGCGGTAATCCGCCTTTTGCGGCAGTTGCTTTTGAGCCGCCGCCAGCGCTTTTGCCAGCGTGTCCGCCTGCGCCAACTGCAGCTGCACAGCCCCAGAAGCCTCGGATGCATCGGCGGCGGCTTCCGGAGCCTGATACAGCAGCCCTACGGTGATGGACTGTTCCTTCTGAGCAAGATACAGCGCACGCACCATGCTTTTTTCAGTGGTCTCGCAGCGCAGAAAAATCAGGCACCACCCGATCAAAAGCACCGCACTGAGAGAGCGCAGTTTCTTCTGCTTCATTTTGCCGCTCCTTTCCCGCACTGCACCGCGCGCTGCCACACGGTACGCACTGCCGCGCAGAGAAAGCCGATGCGGAAGATCGCGCAGGTGAGCCAGATGAGCAAAAGCAGCGCATCCATGCGGGAGAAAACATCTGCACTCCATGCCCGCAGCAGTTCCTGTGCCGGGTAATCCGCTGCGCCAAATACGAGGCACATCCCGGCAGTAAGACCCGCCTGTGCCAGAAAGGTGAGCCATGGCAGCCAGGACATGCTGCGCGGCTCTTCATAACCTGCAAGAAGCGGCCAGAACAAATACTCCGCATACAGCGGAACACGCGGCCAGCGGGCCAGTTGCACAGCATCTGCCGTCAGCAGGTGCGCCCAGTCCATCTGTCCGGCAAGCCCTGTCAGACAGACCAGCCCACCCAGCAGCACGAACCACCACAGCACCCGTGCCGGAGCATCCCAGCCGGAAGGCGGAATACACCACCCTGCCCAGAGCAAAAGCGGCAGCAGGCCGATCAGCGCCATGGAGCGGAACTCCTGCTGGCAGATGTTCTGGGCCTGCATTACGGTTCCAAACAACTCTGCCAGAAACCATGCTCCTGCGGAAAACAGCCAGACCCACTGCATGGCTGCCCGCTGCCAGCAGGCAGAGAACACCCCACTGATACATGTGAGCAAAAGAGCCTGAACCGCTCCATGAATGATCATCCCACGCGGAGAGATACCGGTCTGCATTTCTTCTGCCAGCGCAGCTGTCCACACGCTCAGTGCCAGCACGGGAGCAGAAAAGCCTTTCTGTTTTTGTATCATTTTCCCTCCCGTTTCTGCCAGATATTAAAGTCGTGCGCTGAAAGGCGGCGGTAGTTGCGGCGGATGATGCCATCCTCTGCCATGGGCCGCTGCGGGAACGGATGCGCCGCCAGATATGGCACCTGCAGGCAGGCTGTGCCGGAAAGACTGAGCAGAACTGCAAAAAAAGCCCCCGCAAGGCCCACCGGCCCGGCAAGACCTGCAGCCAGCACCACACCCAGACGCAGCAGCGTAGCAGGCTCGTACAAAGAGGGCGTGACGAACACCGCGATGGCCGTGATGCTTGCCACAAAGATCACCGGCGTGCTCATAAGCCCGGTGGCAATGGCAGCATCGCCGATGATCAACGCGGACACCAGACTGACCGAATGCCCCAGCGACTGCGGCATCCGCAGACCTGCTTCCCGGATGACCTCCAAAATGAGTATGACCAGCAGCATTTCCGCAAACAGCGGCAGCGGTGTGGCCTTCTCCGCCGCTTCGATCTTGTACAGAAGCTGTGGTGGGATCAGCTCCGGCAGGTAGACCGCCAGACAGACGAACACACCCGGCAGAAATACTGTGAGGTAGAACGAAACATATTTGAGGATGCGCAGAAAAGAGGAAAACACGGCGGTGGATGCATAATCGTCCAAGCACTCAAAATTTTCGCAGAAAAGAGCTGGAAGCACCATGGCAGAGGGACTTCCGTTGACCAGCACCACGATCTTGCCCTCACAGATCTTTGCCGCCGCCACGGCAGGCCGCTCGGTGTAGCTTACCGGCGTGAACAGCCGCGCCTTGCCCGGCAGAAGCCACGGCACAAAGTAACTGGAATCCAGCAAAAGCTCCGGCTTTGCAGCGGCAAGCGCTTTGCGCACACGGATCACCATGGCGGAGTCTGCCCTGTTTTTGCAGTAGCAGATGGCGTATTCCGTTTGCATTTCGGTATCGGCCTGCGCCACCTCCTGCACCAGATGTTCGGTACGGATGAGCCGCCGCAGCAGGCTCAGATTGACCCGCAGCAGGTCGGCAAAGCCTTCGCGGGAGCCGCGCAGATTGCCCTCCCCGGAAGGCTCGTCTACCGAGCGGAACTTCAGTCCCTGCACCGAGAAGGCAATGCCCTTTGCGCAGCCGTCCAGCAGTAAGACCGCCATGCCTGCCGTCATTCGTTTGATCAGATCAGCCAGATCTGTTACCGGCTCACTTTCTGCCGGAAAGGCTGAGCCGTGCAGGATCAGCTCAAAGACCTGCGGCCCAGTGCAACGCTGGCCTGCCTGCTGCGGCGGTGCCTGACGGCTGGCCGCATCCAGTAAAAGCTCCCACAAAGAATCCAGGCTTGCCATGCCGTCAAACAGCAGGATGCTTCCCCTGCAATGATAAATCGTGATCTCCTTGGCATAATAATCCGCAGAGGTGCCAAACATTTTGTCCAGCACCGCAAGATTTGCCGCAAGGCTCTGTGATAACTGCCGCATCCAACCACTCCTTTGCACAGCAGTATGCCCGGCTGCAGCGGCATCCATTCCGCCAGAAACGACAGGAGGTCTTGTTACTTGAAGCTTCTGATCTGCCGCACGATCATCATTTATCTGTGCGTTCTGTTTGCCATGCGGCTGATGGGCAAGCGCCAGCTGGGCGAACTGCAGCCCGAAGAACTGGTGTCCACCATTCTCATTTCCAATCTGGCATCCATCTCCATTGAATCGGAAGAGGTGCCCATCACATCCAGCCTGATCCCGCTGTTTCTCATTGCAGCGCTGGAACTGCTGGGCTCCGTGCTGAGCTTCCGCAGCCAGAAATTCTTCAACTTTCTCTCCGGCAGACCAAAGACGGTGATCTTGGACGGGCAGATCGATCAGAAAGCCTTGCGGATGCTGCGGCTGACCACAGCTGACCTGATGGAAGCGCTGCGCGGTAAAAATATTTTTGACCCACGGGAGGTCTCCTAGTCTGCAAACTGACGGTAGACCGATGCAAAGCGAACATATGCCACTTCGTCGATCTTTTTCAGTTCCTGCATGGTCAGCTCACCGATGCGCACGCTGGGGATCTCACGGTCGTAGGAGCTGAGCAGCGTCTGCTCAATGCTGCTTACCGCACGCTCCAGCGATTCGTAGCTGACCGGCCGCTTGGCGCAGGCACGCACCATGGCGTTGAGCAGCTTCTGCCGGTCGAACGGCTCACGGGAGCTGTCCTTTTTGATGACCACAAGCGGAACAGTCTCCACGACTTCATAGGTCGTAAAGCGCATATGGCAGCTCAGGCATTCGCGGCGGCGGCGGATGCGCTCACTGTCTTCGGTGGGGCGGGAATCGATCACTTTGGATTCCTCGGCTCCGCAATAGGGACACTTCATGTTCTGTTCCTCCTGTCCGGTCTGACCGGGCTGTGTTTTTAGGCTTTGGTCTTGGGCTTGCGCTCACTCCACAGCACCCACGCAGAGGTGGAAACGCACAGCGAAGTGTACACGCCGCTGATCATGCCCATCATCAGCGGGAACGCAAAGGTAAAGATGCTGTCCAGACCATACAGCTTTGCCACGATGCACATAACGCCCAGCGCCATCACCGTGGTAATGGTGGTGATCAGGGTGCGGCGGGCGGACTGGTTCACCGAGTGGTTCACCAGCTCTTCAAAGGATGCCTTTTTACCCATCAGGGTGCGGTTCTCGCGGATACGGTCGTAGACCACAACAGTATCGTTGATGGAGTAGCCAAGGATGGTAAGCATGGCGGCAATGAAGTTGCCGTCCAGCGCGGTGCGCAGCAGCACAAAGGTGCCAAATACCACCATCAGGTCGTTCACAAGCGCCAGCACTGCCATCATGCCGCCGGTCAGGCCGCCGATGTTCTTGAAGCGCAGGGCGATGTACAGCAGGATCAGCACCAGTGCAAACACCACGGCAACCAGACTCTTCTGCAGGAACTTGGTGCCCATGGCAGCGCTGACGTTGCTCAGCGACAGCTGTTCAAAATTGTTGTCCGGGCAGCTTTCGTTCAGGCTGTCCAGCAGCTTGGCCACCTGCTCGGTAGTCACTGTTTCGGTACCGGGCATCGAGATTTTCAGGGTCTGGCCACCGGTAGCAACATTCTCGCCGGTCTGCAGGGTCAGGCCGTTATTCTCCAATGCAGAGGATGCAACCTTCTGCACATCCGACATGGTAAAGCTGCCCTCGTAGCTCAGGGTGATCATGGCACCGCCGGTGAACTCGGTATCCAGATGGACACCCAAAACCACAGCGCACAGCACGATGGCTGCCATCAGGCAGGAGGAGATCGTCAGGAAGCGCTTGCGCAGGCCCACAAAGTCAATAGGCTTCTTCTCGGTTTTTTCCTTGCCAGGCTTTTCTGCACCGTAGAGCCAAGGGTTGCGCAGTGCCTTGATGGATGCCGCACCGCGGATCATCACACGGGTAGCAAACACGCCAAACACAAAGTTCAGCAGCACGCCGGTGAGCAGCGTGTAACCGAAGGCATAAATAGTGCCTGCGGTGGAGGGACCAAAGGCAAAGAACACAAAGTGGAGTGCCTTTGCAAACATGCCGTCCGAGGGGCCAAAGGCACCCATCAGCACGATGGCCACGATGACGATGGTCACGTTGCCGTCAACGATGGGGGTCAGGCCGCGGGCAAAACCGCTCTTGAGCGCGCCATCCAGAGACTTGCCGTTTTTCAGCTCTTCCTTGATGCGTTCTGCCGTGATAACATTGGCATCCACGCCCATGCCGATGGCAAGGATGATGCCTGCGATGCCGGGCAGGGTCATGGTAAAGCTTTCAAACACCGGGAAGTAACCGGAAACGAACGCCAGTGTTGCTGCCACCTGACCAGCCAGTGCAATACATGCAAGGAAGCCCGGCAGACGGTACAGCATCGTCATGAACACCACGATCAGTGCAAAGGCGATCAGGCCGGCCAGAACCATGGCGCTCAGGCTGTTCTCGCCCAGACTGGGGCTGACGGTGGAATAGCTGTCCACCGTCAGTGCAAAGGGCAGTGCGCCGGAGTTGATCTGGCGGGCCATCTTGACGACCTGCTCCTGCGTGAAAGGATTGGAAGCAGAGCTTGTAATGATGGCAGAGCCATCGGTAATAGCGGTGTTGACCGTAGCCGTGCTCACGTTTTCATCGTCCAGCCAGATGCTGATGGTGCCGCCCGATGCAGCCAGCTTTGTGGTAGCATCGCCAAATGCCTTGGCACCGTCATCGGTGAACTTCAAAGAGACGAAATATTCCGAAGCACCGCCATTGCTGACGGGGCCATACTGAGCTGCGGCGCTCTCGATCATGGAGCCGTCCAGGATCAGCTCACCGTCCGCACTGCTTCCCTCGCGGAAGGTGAGATAGGCGGTGGTGCCGATCTCATCGATTGCAGCTTCCGGGTCAAAATCCGTCTCACCGGACTGCCACGGGAATTCCAGGATTAGACTGTCGGAATTGTTGTCCACATACAGCTCATAGTCGGTCACGTTCAGCGCCACGAGACGGTTCTCAATGACGAGCTGGGCTGCTTCCAGCTGTTCTTCGGTAGCATCGTAGCCATCCGACGGCACAAAGGTGACGTTGACACCGCCCTTAATATCCACACCGAAGCGGATATCCTTTGCACCTTTGATATAGGTCGTGGTCGTATCGCCGTACTTGGCATACACACCGAAGAACGCAGTATACACAAATACCACGATCAACAGCACTGTGGCGATCAGATGCCATGCTTTTCCTTTTGTTTTCATAAAATTCAGGGAACCTCCAAAAGCAGCAGTTCTTGCAGCTGCCGCCCGTATTCTAGTGCGGACCGCCTGCTCCGGCGGGCCTTATCATTTCCGCAAGGGGGCCGTCGTGCCGGCTTTCTTGCGACAAAACTCCCCTGACGGCCCAGACGGGCCGCACAGAGGAGATAAAATCAAAAAATGTTAGTCTGCCTTGTCAGCCAGCAGTTTTTCTGCCACAGCCAGACGCACACAGATGCACAGCAGTTCGGAAGCGGTTTCCACCTCGTCCAGACTGGGATAGGTGGGCGCAATGCGCAGGTGAGAATCCTCGGGGTCCTTGTGATAGGGATATGCAGAACCGGCACCGGTCAGGGTCAGGCCCGCATCCTTGCACAGACCCGCCACGCGCTTTGCACAGCCGGGCATCACATACAGGCTGATGAAGTAGCCGCCCTTGGGGTCCGTCCAGTGGGCAATATCCCCGCAGGGGATGAGGTTGTTCTTGAATGCGGTCTTGACGGCATCAAAGCAGGGCACCAGACGACGACGGTGCTTTGCCATGTGGGCCAGCACACCTTCTTTGTTCTTCAGGAAGCGGACGTGGCGCAGCTGGTTCATCTTGTCGTAGCTGATGATCATGACCGAGAAGCGCTTGCAGATATACTTCATGCTGCTCTCGCTGCAGGCAATGGCAGAGACACCTGCGCCCGGGAAGGTGATCTTGCTGGTGGAAGTGAACATGAACACACGGTTTTCGTTGCCGTACTTCTTGCTCTCGTTCAACAGCACCGGAGTCTCAATGATCTCATCGGTCAGGTGATGGACGATATAGGCTTCATCCCAGAAGATTTTGAAATCAGGCGCAGCGGTCTTCATCTTGGCAAAACGCTCGATGGTCTCATCGCTGTAGGTGTAGCCATCGGGGTTGGAATACTGCGGCACACACCAGATGCCCTTGATGTCAGGATCCTCGGCCACCAGCTTTTCCACAATGTCCATATCCGGACCATTGGGGGTCATAGGCACGCTGATCAGCTCAAAGCCAAACTCCTCGGTAATAGCAAAGTGACGGTCATAGCCGGGCACCGGGCAGAGGAACTTGCGCTTCTCCACCTGAGACCAGGGGCACGGAGACTCCGGGAAACCGAACACATAGCCGATATTGACGAGGTTATACATCAGCTGCAGGCTGGAGTTGCCGCCCACGAACACCTCGCCGGGCTGCACGCCGAATACATCCGCAAACAGCACGCGGGCCTCCTGCAGGCCTTCCAGCTCGCCATAGTTGCGGGCATCCGTACCGGCATCGGTGGTATAGTCATTCATCTTCAGCAGGTCCATAGCCAGATCCATCTGGTGAGGGCCGGGCTTGCCGCGGGCCATGTTCAGCTTGAGACCCTTGGCCTGAAATTCCTTGTACTTTGCCTCAAGCGCTGCCTTTTCGGCAGTGAGTTCATCACGATTCATTGCAAGATAATTTGCCATTGGAAACACACTCCTTTATCGTACTTCCTGTTACCCATAGCGCCAGAACGGCATTTTGCGGAGCATTCCTGCCAGGGAGCGTTCCCCATGCCATTCCAGACCTTAACATTATAGTACATTTTGCCCTCGGAAACAAGAATAATAAAGCAAAAAGCCCTGCCAAAAGCAAAAAGCTTTTGAAACAGAGCTTGAATGCCGGGTCTTTGCTCCCCTGCTGTACGCTAAAAGCGTCAGCTCAGAGCGGCCTGATTTTTATAGCGCTTGCGCACCGCGCCGTATTCCAGATGTGCTTCGCCGCCTTCCACGGTATCTTCATCCACAGTTACGCGGATGATGGTAGCATCGGTGGGCACCTCGTACATGATGGGCAGCAGAATGCTTTCCATCACGCTGCGCAGGCCGCGGGCACCGGTCTTGCGCTCGATCGTCTTGCGGGCAATGGCGTGGAGTGCTTCATCCGTGAAGTTCAGTTCCACATTATCCATGCTCAGAAGTTCCTTATACTGCTTCACAAGGCTGTTACGCGGCTCCTTGAGCACGCGAACCAGAGCATCCTCGTCCAGATCGTCCAGCACGGTAATGACCGGCAAACGGCCGATCAGTTCCGGGATCAGGCCGAACTTGACCAGATCGTGGGGTTCCACCTTGCGCAGCAGAGCCTTCTCCGCTTCGCTGGAATTATCCTTCAGACTGCTGCCGAAGCCCAGTGCGGACTTATCGGTGCGGCGCAGAATATACTTATCCAAGCCATCAAATGCACCGCCGCAGATGAACAGGATGTTGGTGGTGTCGATCTGGATGAACTCCTGCTGCGGGTGCTTGCGGCCGCCCTGCGGAGGAACATTGCTCACAGTGCCCTCCAAAATCTTCAGCAGGGCCTGCTGCACGCCCTCACCGCCCACATCGCGGGTGATGGAGGGGTTCTCACTCTTGCGGGTGATCTTGTCGATCTCGTCGATATAGATAATACCGATCTGTGCCTTCTGCACATCAAAATCCGCTGCTTGGATCAACTTGAGCAGAATGTTCTCCACATCCTCGCCCACATAACCGGCTTCGGTCAGGGTGGTGGCATCGGCAATGGCGAAGGGAACGCCCAGCATTTTTGCCAGAGTCTGTGCCAGCAGGGTCTTGCCCACGCCGGAAGGACCCAGCAGCAGCACGTTGGACTTCTGCAGCTCCACATCGCTGCCCTTGCCGCTGAGGATGCGCTTGTAGTGGTTGTAGACCGAGACGGCCAGCACACGCTTTGCCTCGTCCTGACCGATCACATACTGATCCAGACCTTCCTTGATCTCGGCCGGGGTCAGGATGTTGATATCCAGATCGTCCGCAGGCTGGATGTGTGCACGGTTTGCACCGCGGGCCGGTCGGGCGCTTTTGGGCTGATCCGGCTTGTCGGAAAGCAGGTCGTGGCACAGGCCGATGCATTCGCTGCAGATATTGACACCGGGGCCGATGATCATACGCTCCACTTCGTCCTGATGCTTTCCGCAGAAGCTGCAGACCAGATCCTTTTCGTTTTTGTCTCTGCCGGAATTGTTATTTGCCATAGCTGTTTTTCCTTATCCTGGGTAAATTAAATGTCGGCGGCTCAGCGGTGGGCAATGACCTCATCGATCAGGCCGTATTCCTTTGCCTGCAGTGCGGACATATAGTTGTCGCGCTCGGTATCCAGCTGGATCTTTTCCAGCGGCTGGCCGGTGTACTCGCTGAGCATGCGGTTCATCTTATCGCGGATATACACCATGTGCTCGGCATGGATCTTGATATCGGTGGTCTGGCCGGAAAGGCCGCCGCCCTGCCCGCCGATCAGCGGCTGATGGATCAGAATTTCCGAGTTGGGCAGTGCAAAACGCTTCCCCTTGGTGCCGCTTGCCAGCAGGAAGGCACCCATGGAAGCTGCCATGCCCATGCAGATGGTGGAAACATCGCACTTGATATACTGCATGGTATCGTGGATGGCCATGCCGGCGCTGATGGAGCCGCCGGGGCTGTTGATATACAGGCTGATGTCCTTGTCCGGGTCCTGCCCTTCCAGATACAGCAGCTGTGCCACAACAAGGCTGGCGGAGGTATCGTTGACATCCTCGCTCAGAACGATGATGCGATCGTTCAAAAGACGGGAGAAAATATCATAGGAACGCTCGCCATGGGACGATTGTTCCACAACGTAAGGAACAAAACTCATAAAGTTCGCCTCCTGAAATGGAATATAGTATTTGCAAAATTGACCGATACGGTTTCCCTGCCGGTTCTGCCGTATCGGTCAATTTTTACAACCTTTGATTGAAACCGTGCAGCATACTGCCCGCTTCAAAGGAACACAGGAGCTGATTACTCAGCGTCTGCAGCCTTCTCTTCCTCAGCAGCCTTCTCCACGATGTTTGCGTGGCTCTTGATGAAGTCGATGGCCTTGTTGATGGCCAGATCCTTCTTCAGGTCGTCAACATTGACCAGCTCACGAACCTTGTTCTCTTCCATCTTGTACTGGTCAGCGATGCGCTTGATCTCAGCGGAAACTTCCTCCTCGGAAGCCTCGATGTTCTCAGCAGCAGCAACAGCCTCCAGAGCCAGACGAATCTTGACCTGTTTCTCAGCCTGCGGCATGAAGGAAGCGCGGAACTGCTCCATAGTCTGGCCCATATACTTCAGGTAGTCCTCGAGGCGCAGGCCCTGCTGCTCCACGCGGAATGCAAAGTCGTTGACCATCTCGTCCATGCGGGCATCATACATTGCCTGGGGGATCTCACCCTCCATGCTCTCGATGACCTGATCCACCAGAGCGTTCTCAACAGCCAGATCGTCCTGCTTGTCCAGCTGCTCCTGATTGTTCTTGCGGATGGAAGCCTTGAACTCGTCCAGAGTGTCGTACTCAGAGCAATCCTTAGCCAGCTCGTCATCCAGAGCAGGCAGCTCCTTGTACTTCACTTCGTGCAGCTTGATCTTGAACACAGCAGCCTTGCCAGCCAGTTCGGCAGCCTGATACTCGGTGGGGAAGGTAACGTTCACGTCGAACTCTTCGCCAGCGGAGTGGCCCACGATCTGATCCTCAAAGCCGGGGATGAAGCTGCCGCTGCCCAGAGTCAGGCTGTAGTGCTCAGCCTTGCCGCCCTCGAAAGCCACGCCATCGACGAAGCCCTCGAAGTCGATATCAGCGATGTCGCCGTTCTCAGCAGCGCCCTCACGGGTCAGCTCACGGGCATTGCGCTCCTGCACACGCTTCAGCTCAGCTTCAACAGCCTCGTCAGAAACAGTATGGACAGTCTTTTCAACTGTCAGACCATTGTAGCTGCCAACTTTGACTTCGGGCTTGACAGCGACCTTGACGGTCAGGGTGACACCGTTGGTCTCATCAGCAGAGTCAACAGTGACCTCCGGACGACCGACCGGCTCAACGCCAGCTTCCTTAACAGCAGCCTCGAAAGCCTCGGGGAACAGCTCATTGATGGCATCATAGGTAAAGACATCAGCGCCGTACATCTTCTCGATCAGAGCGCGGGGAGCCTTGCCCTTACGGAAGCCGGGAACAGCGTACTTCTTGCCTTCCTTCTTGAAAACATCGGCAACAGCCTTCTTGAAAGCCTCTGCGTCGATGGAGAACTGCAGTTCTGCCATGCTCTTCTCGAGCTTTTCACACTTGATGAAATTCATTTGTTTTTCCTCCACTCAAAAATTCTATTGCGCAGGGCAGGAAGTTTTTGCCCTTTGCAACCGCGCACTGCGTCCTGGATGAACTTGCTTTTGCAATATGCGGGGACGCGCGCGCTCAATTGGGTGCAACAATCGCGTCAAAAACTATTATAGCACGCTCCTGACACAATTGCCAGCCCAAATTGTTAATTTTTATTGGTTTTAACGGTTCAATTGATGCGGTACGGGCAAAAACGCAGCCCATCGGCACTGACCAGCTTGTAGTGGATGCCATCCACATCACCCTGCACCGCATAGCGGATGGCATTGCCGTGCAGATGGCCATAGTAGCAGGTCCTGATGCTGTATTCCTTTAAGGTGGCCACGATCTCCGGCGCACTGGTGCCGGTATACACCGGCGGATAGTGCAGGAACACCAGCTTTTCCAGACCGGGTTCGGCGGCATCCAGACTCATGCGCAGCCGTCCGATCTCGCGGTTCATCACCTTTTCGTCGTGGGCCTCGCCTGCATCAAACAGCCAGCCGCGGGTACCGCACAGTGCATACCCCTCTACACTGTAGGAGTTGTTGTGCAGAATGTGCAGGGTATCAAAGCCTTCTGCTTTGAGGTAGGCATTCATCTTGTTCACGGTAGACCACCAGTAATCGTGGTTGCCCTTCATGATGATCTTCTGCCCGGGCAGGCTCTGCAGAAATTCAAAATCCTTACGGGTATCGGTCAGGCGCATGGCCCAGCTGATATCGCCCGCCAATACAATGGTATCCTCTGGTTTGATGAGCTTGCGCCAGTTTTTCTCAAGGCGCTCCACATAATCATTCCAGCCGGGAAAAATATCCATCGGCTTGGAAGCGCCCAGAGAAAGGTGGGTATCGCCAAGCACAAAAAGTGCCATGTTTTTTCTCCTGTTCTAAATGCAGCAGGATGTGTTATTCCTGATAGCCCAGCGCCACCTCGGCGATCTGCGCAGGATCGATCACGGTGTTAAAGCGCTCCGGCTTCTGGCGCAGCGCGGCAAGGCTTGCCGGTGCGGTATGCGCGGTAGCTGCTTCCAGCTGCTGCATTGCTTCAAAATCATTTTCCGGGGCGGTGCGGCCCAGTGCTTCCAGCACACTGCGCGGGAACTTGAAGGGAGACGCGGTGGACAGCACCACCATGGGCACGCCCTCGCGCTTTTTCTGCGCTGCCACATGGAACGCAACAGCGGTGTGGGTATCACACAGGTAATTGTCCTTCTCGTAGCGGACACGGATCTCCCCTGCCACTTCTTCCTCACTGCTCCAGCCGCAGGAGAAGTTCTCCTGAATGGCAGCCAGCGTCTCCGGACGCACAGTATAGCTGCCAGTCTCGGCAAGGCTCTTCATCAGGCCCGCCACCTCGGCATCTCTGCCGGTGACATGGTACAGAAGGCGCTCGAGGTTCGAGGACACGAGAATGTCCATGCTGGGCGAGGTGGTCTTGAAGAACTCCCGCTTTGCGGCGTAGGTGCCGGTGGTGAGGAAATCGGTCAGCACGTTGTTCTCGTTGGAAGCGCAGACCAGCTTGCCCACGGGCAGGCCCATGCACTTTGCATAGTAGCCTGCCAGAATGTCGCCGAAGTTGCCGGTGGGTACGCAGAAGTCCACTTCATCGCCGAAGGTGATCCTGCCCGCCTTGAGCAGCTGGGCATAGGCGGCAAAGTAATAGACGATCTGCGGCACCAGACGGCCCCAGTTGATGGAGTTGGCGCTGGACAGGCGGATGTTCCGCTTGGCAAGCTCTGCTGCAATGGCAGTGTCACCAAAGACCTTCTTCACACCGGTCTGTGCATCATCAAAGTTGCCGCGCACAGCGTACACTGCCACGTTGGCACCCTCCTGCGTTGCCATCTGCAGGCGCTGGATCTCGCTGGTGCCGCCCGTGGGATAGAACACTGCGATCTCCACGCCCGGGATATCATGGTAGCCGTCCAGAGCTGCCTTGCCGGTATCGCCGCTGGTCGCCACAAGGATCAGGGTCTTTTCCGTGCGGCCCAGATTCTTTTTGGCTTCCACCAGAAGCTTCGGCATCAGCTGCAGAGCATAATCCTTGAATGCACAGGTAGGACCATGCCACAGCTCTAAGGCATAGGTGTCCCCTTCCACCGGGGCAAGATAGCCTGCCTTGCCGCCAAAGGCCTCTCCGTAGGTCTTGTGGGCAGCTTCGGTCAGGAAATCCTGCGAGTAGTCGGTCAGATATTCTTTGATGACGGCAGCTGCCATGGCCGGGTAGTCCAGCTCGCACAGTGCCTTCACATCCACCTGCGGAAAGCTTTCCGGTACAAACAGACCGCCCTCGTTGGACAGGCCCTGTGCGATTGCTTCCGAGGAAGTCACTTTGCGGTTTTGGTCTCTGGTACTAAAAAACTGCATTGTTGTCGCTCCTTTTTCGCCGTAGAACGTGCAAAGCACGCTCTTCTGCTGTGGCAGAGAAGCCCTCTGCCTGTACATTTTCCCACCGGGGCCGTTGCTTTACGTGAGAAAAGCGCCCCTTATAATATGTACCATCCAGCGCCCGCTGTCAAGAGGGAACACTTCTGCCACGTCAAATCGCACCGGCGCATCGCTCAGGCCGTTCTGCTGCAGATAACACTGTGCTGCACGGATCAGGCGGCGCTGTTTGGGCCGGTCCACCGCTTCTGCCGGGCTGGCCAGAGAGCCTTCCGCACGGGTCTTGACCTCACAGATGACAATGGTCCCATCCGGCTCCTGCACCACAACATCCAGCTCCCCCATCCGGGTGTGGAAGTTGTGTGCCAGCAGCCTGCAGCCCTGCTTCTGATACCAGCGGGCCGCAGCTGCTTCTCCCCTGCGCCCTGTCTCGGCGCGGTTCACTTTCCGTTCTCCGGCCAGTAGCCCTGCTTTTTGAGGAAGCTGCGGCGGTAGAACGGCTGGATGCCGTACTGGGCGATCAGCTCATAGTGGAGCTTGGTCGGGTAGCCCTTGTGCTTTGCCAGCTGATACTGCGGATACTGTCTGTCCAGTTCCAGCATATAGCGGTCACGGCTGACCTTGGCAAGGACGGATGCTGCGCCGATGCTGGCACTGGTGGCATCGCCCTTGACCACCGGCTGTGCCGGGACCAGCAGCCCTGCCGGGGTGCGGTTCCCATCCACGAGAACAAGGTTCGGCACGATGTCCAGCTCTTCCACAGCCTGCTTCATGCCGCCCATGGTGGCGTTGAGGATGTTGTCCCGGTCAATGATCTCCGGCCCCACAAAAACAATTTTGTAGGCCAACGCCTTTTCAATGATCTCATCAAACAGAGCTTCCCGCTTTTTCTCGGTAAGCTTTTTGGAGTCGTTGATGCCAAAGACCGGATTCTCCGGGTCCAGAATACAGGCCGCTACGCACACCGGGCCACACAGAGGGCCGCGTCCGGCTTCGTCCACGCCTGCAAAGCAGCCATACTGACTGCGTACAGCGGCATCGTATTCATACAGCGGAGCCGAGATTTCCTCGTCGGAACGGCGCTTCATTCGTCATCCTCCTCGGCAAAATCAGCCAGATCATCCCGCTGCGGCGGACGCTCCAGCGAGATGCGGCCCCACTTGCAGGCGCGGAACTCGTCCACCAGCATAATGGCGCAGCGCTCGGTGTTCACCTCGCCGCCGCGCACCAGCAGACCGCGCTTGCGGCCGATGGCTTCCATCAGCTCGTAGGGCGGCAGGGCCAGCGTTTCGGCATCCAGCTTGTAGCGCTGGGCCACAAGGTCGGGGTAGTTGCGGCGCACTTCGTCCAGCAGGTTCATGGCCAGCTCTTCCACATCCAGAATATCATCCTTGATGGAGCCGATAAAGGCCAGATTGGACGCAATGGTCTTGGAGTCGAACTTCTTCCACAGTACGCCGGGCATATCCAGCAAATCAAATTTGTCGGTGCTGACCCACTGTTTGCCCTTGGTTACGCCCGGGCGGTCTGCCGCCTTGGCGCGGGCAGAGCCTGCAAAGGTGTTGATGAAAGTGGATTTGCCCACATTGGGGATGCCGCACAGCATCACCTGTGTTTTGGCACCGCCCATGCCGCGGTTCTGGCGGCGTTCCAGCAGGCCCGCCAGTTCTTTTTCAATGGCAGCCTTTACCGCATTGGCACCGCCCTTCTGCTTGGCGCTGATGGCCACACAGCCGGCATCTGCCGCACGGAAATACTTGATCCATTCTTCCGTTACAGCCGGGTCTGCCAGATCAGCCTTGTTCAGCGCGTATAGTTTCGGCTTGCGGGCCGTGATGCGCTCGATCTCCGGGTTCAGGCTGGAAAGCGGGATGCGGGCATCCAGCAGCACAAGGCTGGCATCCACGTGCTGGATCTCCTGCTCCATCATGCGCAGAGTCTTGGTCATGTGGCCCGGGAACCACTGAATATTGTACTGGTTTGCAAAGCGGGTATCCATTTCGTTCATTTTACCACCCCAAAATCTGTAAAGGGCATAAAGCACAAAAGCACCCTGCCCAGAATGTCCCGTTCGTCAATGCAGCCCACATAGGTGGAGCGGCTGTCCAGCGACTGGTTGCGGTTATCACCCATCACGAACACCGTGCCCTCCGGCACTGTGTACGGGAACTGTACATCGTAGCCAAGATAGGTTGGCTCTGCAATGTAGTCCTCCTGCAAGACCTCACCGTTCACTGCCACGGTGCCGGTCGCATAATCGATGGAGACCGTATCGCCGCCTTTGGCGATGACACGCTTGACCAGCGGTTTACCGTAGGAGGTATAACTGTCCACAATGACCACGTCACCACGCTGCGGTGTATAGCCTGCTCCCCACACGATGAGCTTATCACCGTTCACCAGTGTGGGCACCATGGAGCTGCCGTCCACCTGAATGATGCGGAAGAAAAACGAAAAGATCAGCACCAGCACCAGCGCTGCCGAGATCAATGCCTCGTACCATTCCAGCAGGTTCTGCCCACGCACGGGCTTTGCCTGTTCCTGTTTTTCCATATCCGGTACACCTCACCTTCTGGTTTTACACTGCTGACCCGATTATACCGCAGCCGACAGGCTCTTCGCAAGAACGGTGCCTGCAAAAAGCCGCATTTTTTCCGAAATTTTGATAAAGAAAAAAGGGACAACAAGGTTGTCCCTTTTCTCCCGTTTCAAATCGGGGATGATCAAATATCGCTCTTGACCTTGGCAGCCTTGCCCGTACGACCACGCAGGTAGAACAGCTTTGCGCGGCGGACCTTGCCCTTGCGGACAACGGTGACCTTCTCAACGAAGGGGCTGTTGATGGGGAAGACACGCTCGATGCCAACACCGTAAGCAACGCGGCGAACGGTGAAGGTCTCAGCAACGCCGCCGTGCTTCTTTGCGATCACAGTGCCCTCAAAGGCCTGAATGCGCTCACGGTCGCCTTCCTTGATACGAACATCAACGCGGACGGTATCGCCAACGTTGAACTGGGGCTTTTCAGCCTTGATGCTGCCTTCAGAAATAATCTTCAGTGCGTCCATTTTTGAATCCTCCATTTGTTTTTAGACGTTCATACACGGCACTTTGCCGTCAGAGGACCGCCCGTTTAATGATATTGTCATTAACCCCGCTGTGGTCTCAGCGGACACTAACGCCTAAATAGGATATCACAAAACCTGCGTAAATGCAAGCGTTCTGACCAAAATAAATGCAAAAATTTTCTGTTTTGCCCAACAGACAGTCTTTCACGCTCCGATCAGACAAACAGCTGCTTATCTGCCGTCAAAAACTTTTTGCGCAGGATGTTGGCGCTGACAGCAGGCAGGCCGAATTTTTCTTCCAGAAAGCCGGTCAGCAGCGAGGGGTTCAGGTTCAGCTCCTGCGCAGCGGGCATGCACAGATCCATGTGCAGGCTGTCCCCCTCCGTGGTGTACTCCACCTTGGGCAGATGTTCCTTCAGCTCAATGATCTTGTTGCCCTTTTTGCCGTGCTTTTCCACCGGGGCGCTTTCCAGCGCGTTGTACTGATCCAGCGCCGCAGCCGCTGCCGCCGGGTAGGTGACGCGATAGCATGCGTAGGCAATGAGGTCCGCCTTCATCTGCACCGGGCCAACGTGCGTGATCACGATGCCTGCGGGCATGATGGCATTGAGGGCCGCTTTCCACTGCTCAAAATCCGGAGCTTCCGCTTCGGTCTTGACGTCCACGCACTCGCACTCGCTCTCCTGCCCCAGCGAAAGCGGGCAGGCAAAGGTCATATAGATGTGGGGGTTGAAACCCAGCGTATGCCACACCGGCAGGCCGCTGCGCTTGAGCACCCGCTGCATCACCCGCTGCAGGTCCAGCAGGGAGATGTAGGAGGCCTCATTCTTTTTCTCAAACGAGATTCTTACTGTAATCAAAGCAGGGACCTCCTAACAGGTGATTTGCACCGCAGCCGTGGCAGGCACGGTTGCAGGGCTGGGTGATCTGGGCGGCAAGAGCCTTTTGGTACTCCCGTACCAGATATTCGTGGGTGACGCCGTAATCCATGTGGGACCAGGGCGTTACCTCGTCCAGACCAATGGGGCGCTGACAGTAAAATGCCGGGTCGATGCCCAGATCTGCAAAGGTCTGCAGCCAAGTATCGTACTTGAAGCACTCCTCCCAGCCGTCAAAGTAGCAGCCGCGCTTGTAGGCTTCCACAATGACCGGGGCAAGGCGGCGGTCGCCCTTGGCGAACACGCCCTCCAGAAAGCTGGTGGTGCTGTCGTGGTAGTTGACCTTGATCTTGCGACTGCGCACACTTTCCAACAGATGCTTCTGCTTGGCACGCAGCATTTCTTCAGTGTCCATGGGCACGAACTCAAACGGCGTATGGGGCTTGGGCACAAAGCAGGCACAGCTGATGGTCACCTGTACACCCTTGCCCTTGCCGCGCTTGGGCAGCGAATAATAGAGGTCTACCACCTTCTGCGCCGTCTCTGCGATGCCCTCAATGTCCTCCATGGTCTCGGTGGGCAGGCCCATCATGAAGTAGAGCTTGACCGAGGTATAGCCCGCGTTGAATGCAATGGTGCAGGTCTTTTCGATCTCGTCCCATGTGACATTCTTGTTGATGACGTTGCGCAGGCGCTGGGTGCCGGCTTCGGCGGCGAAGGTCAGGCCGCTCTTGCGCACCTTGGTGGTCTTTTCAATGAGGCTCTGGGAGAAGTTGTCCACGCGCAGCGAAGGCAGCGACAGACTCACATGCTCCTTGGGTGCCCACTCGTTCAGATCGTCCAGCAGCTCTTCCAGCTGGCCGTGATCAGAGGTAGACAGGCTGGAAAGGCTCAGCTCCTCATAGCCGGTGTTGGCGCACAGCTCCTGCGCCGCCCTGTTCAGAAGGCCCGCGTCACGCTGGCGCATGGGGCGGTACAGAAAGCCCGCCTGACAGAAACGGCAGCCGCGCACACAGCCGCGCAGCACCTCGATGCTGGCGCGGTCCTGAATGGCACCCACCATGGGCACCACGAAATTCGTGGGCGGGGCAAACTCGTTCAGGTCCTTGATGATTGCCTTGGTGATGCGCGCCGGGATGCCCGGCTCATTGGGGTTGATGGCCTTGACCCGGCCATCTTCGTAATACTCCACATCGTAGAACGCCGGGATATAGACGCCGGGGATCTTTGCAATGCGCAGCAGCAGTTCCTTTTTGGAAACGCCGCCCTCCTTCTTGGCCTTTTCGATCTCGGCGCAGATGCCGGGCAGCTGGTTTTCGCCCTCACCCAGCTGGACCACATCAAAAAAGTCCGCAATGGGTTCCGCGTTGCAGGCGCAGGGGCCACCCGCCACGATCAGCGGCCAGCTTTCATCGCGATCCTTGGAATAGAACGGGATGCCCGCCAGATCCAGCATAGCCAGAATATTGGTATAGGAAAGCTCGTACTGCAGGGTGAAGCCCACTGCATCAAAAGCGGTGAGCGGATCCTTGCTCTCCATGGTGTAGAGCGGCAGACCAAGACGCTCCATCTCGGCCTTCATATCCAGCCACGGCATAAAAGCGCGCTCGCACCACCAGTTTTCGTGGCTGTTGAGCAGCTCATACAGGATCTTTTCGCCGAGGAAGGACATACCTACCTCATAGGTGTCCGGAAAGCAGAACGCAAAGCGGACATCCACTTTTTCTTTGTCCTTATATACACTGCCGGGTTCTCCGCCAGTATAACGACCAGGCTTCTGTACCCGTCCCAGTGCTTCTTTCAGTTTTGGATCAAACATCGAGTCCTCCAATAAACAGTCCATTTTTACACGTCATTTTATTGTACCCGAAATGAGCTGTTTTTTCAATCATTTCCCTTAAACTTTTTGCCTGCACGCCGCATTTCGCACAGGCAGGACGCCAGCTGCGCCCCATCCAGCGGTGGAACGGGCAGCAGATTGAATCCCCCGGTCAGCAGATTTGCCGCCCAGAAGGCACTGCCGCGGATGGTCAGTTCCTGTTCCAGCCGCAGTGCCCAGATGCCTGCCAGCATGAAATTGACCGCCGGGCCTGCAGCAGCCAGCCAGAAGAGCCTCCCCGGTGAAAGGCCCCGGGCCGGAGCGTCCATCCGCATACAAAAGCCAGTCATGGTCACCTCAATGACCGGAAAGCGGCGCAGAAACACACAATACACCAGAATGTGCCCGCACTCGTGCAGGAACGCCGCCAGCAACCCCAGCCGCAGAAAGCCGCTTGCATCAAAGTAGAGCAGAAAATACAGTGCGCTACACAAAAGCAGCGGGTCGCGGAACACCAGCGGCCCCAGCTGCCGGGAATCATGCAGCTTCATGAGGAAAGGCCCAGCGCATCCGCCGGGTCACAGGCTGTTCCCTGCCGGTACAGTTCAAAATGCAGGTGTGCTCCCGTAGCGCGCCCGCTGCGCCCTGCTGCGCCCAGCAGCTGCCCTGCTTCCACCACCTCGCCCGGGCGGACATAGGCGTACTGCAAATGGGCGTAAAGTGACTCGCTGCCATCTGTATGGAGAACACGCAGACAGGTTCCATAGCTTGTGCTGCGGTATGCCTGCACCACCGCACCGCCTTCCGCAGCAAGCACTTCTGTTCCCTCTGCACAGGCAAGATCCATGCCCTTATGGAACGTCCTTTCCCCGGTAAAAGGATCCTGCCGCCAGCCGTATCCGTCCGAAACACGGTACTGTGTGGTGTCCAGCGGGAAACAGAGCTTCCCCGTTTTTTTCTGCGCCCGCACCGGAAGCACCAAGCACACCAGCAGTCCGGCTAAAACTGCCAGAAGAATCACCTTCCGTCTGGGCTGCTCCCTGCCGTGCCCGGCTCGTCCCCATCGCTTTGCCCGCACCTTCTGCCTCCCGCCTTCCGTTTGCTTTTTATTTATGCAGGCAAACACGCAAAAAGACCCGGCAGAGGGTTTGCTCTGTCGGGTCTTGCAAATATTATCTGCGCAACCTGAAGAAATCCAAAATCCGTTTCAGGCGGCTTCTGGGGGCGGGTGTCTCCACCACCACCGGCTTTATCGGCTTGGCTGCAGGGGCAAGCTGCGGCTCTGTACGCTTTTTATGATTGACCATCTGTTCCAGCTGGTCAAAGCGGTCGCCGCTTTCCGGTGCCGCAGCAGATTCCGGGTGAGAAGCTTCTGCCTGTTTTGCAGCGGGAGCCGCTTCCGTTTTCGCAGGTTCTGGCTTTTCTGCTTCGGCAGAAGGTTCAGGCTGTTTTTCCTGCGCAGCGGCAGAAAGCCTCCAAGGCTCCGGCTGCGTCCAGTCATTTTTCAACAGCTCATACATGCCCATCTGGCCGTTCACCAGTGCTTCGCCCTCAGCGGGCTTTACCTTCTGGTAGCTGCCGTCCGGGCGCATCTCGCGGGCATTGACATTATCCCGCAGCTGCAGCTGCAGAATGTCGGTAAGCTTCCGCACCAGCACGGGATCCTCCACGCGCACGCCCACCTCCACGCGGCACTCGGTGTTGCGGGTGAGGAAATCGCCGGATGCAATATAGATGCGGGTATGTGCACCATCGAAGAAGCTGTAAATGCGGCCATGCTCCAGATAACGACCCACAAGGCTGCGGATATGCAGGTTCTCCGTCTTGCCGGGCACGCCGGCGCGCACGCAGCAGATGCCGCGCACGATCATATCAATGCGCACACCGGCACAGCTGGCTTCCTGCAGCTTAAGGATGATATCCCGGTCGCTGATGGAATTGTTTTTCAGGATCATGGATGCCGGACGGCCCATGCGGGCGGCGGCAATGACACGATCCATTTCTTCCAGCAATACGCTCTTGAAGCGCAGCGGTGCTACCAGCATCCGGTCGCTCTCCTCAGTCAGCTTCTGCACGGCAAGGTTCTGGAACACATTGGAAGCTTCCTCGCCAATGCCATGGTCTGCCGTAATGAAGGAGTAGTCCGTGTAAAGCTCACTGGTCTTTTCGTTGTAGTTGCCGGTGCCGATCTGGGTGATATAAGAGTAGCCCTCTTTGCTTTTTTGGGTGATAAGGGTCAGCTTGGAGTGCACTTTGTAATCATCAAAGCCATAAATGACCGTACAGCCTGCGCTTTCCAGCTGCTTCGACCAGTCGATGTTGTTCTGCTCGTCAAAGCGGGCGCGCAGCTCCACCAGCGCCACCACCTCTTTGCCGTTCTCAGCGGCTTCCATCAGCGCCTGCACGATCTGGGACTCCCGCGCCATACGGTACAAGGTCATTTTGATGGAAATGACCTCAGGATCATGGGCAGCCTTTTTGAGCATGGCAATGAAGGGCCGGATGGACTGGTACGGGTAGCTGAGCAGCACATCGTGCTTCTGCACCTCAGCGGCAAGGTCGTAGTCCGGCGGCGGCAGCATGGGCCGTGCAGCCGGGTAGAACAGTTCCGGCAGCCCCTCCGCTTCCATGCGGCCGGTGAGCTTGTAGAAAAAGCTCAGATCCAGCGGGCTTTTCTGCTCGAACACCCGTTTATGGGTGAGCAGCAGACGGTTGCACAGCAGGCGTTCTACCTCCGGGGCCGGGGCAGGCGTGATCTGCAGACGCACCGCAGCCAGCTTGCGGCGGCGCTTGAGCAACTCGGTCATGATCTCGCGGTAGTCGATATCATGATCCATCATGCCCTCTTTTACGTCGATATCCGCATTGCGGGTCACGCGGAAAAGACATTTTTCCTGAATCGTCTCTTTGCCAAAGATGCTGGCCGCAAAGTGCAGCACCAGCTCTTCGGTAAGTGCAAACTGCGTTTCGCCGTCTTTTTTTACAACGTGCATCCGTTCCATCTGGCTGGAAATGGGAATGATGCCAAGGCTCTGCCCTGCCGGGTGTTTTTCCTTGAGCAGAACGCCAAGGTAAATCTCCTTATTGCGCAGGAATGGGAACGGATGGCGGTTATCCACGATCTGCGGGCTGAGGATGGGGAACAGCTCCGTTTGGAAGTACTTCTTCCAGAAGTGCTCGTCCTCCTTGGACAAGTGGTCAAGATCCACCTTGCGCCAGCCGCACTCCGCCAGTGCTTCCAGCGCCTTTGCGTAGTATTTATCGCACTCCTCCTGCAGCTGTGCCGTTTTGGGCATGATGGCAGTCAGCTGTTCCGCCGCGGACATGTTGGTTTTGTTTTCCCTCTTGACCTTTTTGCCCTGTTCCTGTTCCAGATTGGCGCGCTCCTGCAGAGAACCCACGCGCACCATAAAAAACTCGTCCAAATTGGAGCCGTAGATCGCAAGAAATTTGACCCGTTCTGCAAGCGGAACATTTTTATCTTTGCCCAGCGCAAGAACGCGCCGGTTGAAATCCAGCCAGCTCAGTTCCCGGTTGATAAAAATGGTATCGTCACTCATAATCATTCCCCTTTTTGCTGCGCCGGGCCGCCGGCTGCGGCTCAGCTCACGGTTGCCATTCCTGCCCAGGAATCCACAATGGTCTGTGTCAGGCCCGGAACATTGGCTGCATCTTCTACCCGTTCAAACGGGCCATTCTGCGTCCTGTAATCCAGAATCGTCTGTGCGCGCTTTTCCCCTACGCCCGGCAGTGTGCACAGCGCAGAGAGATCAGCAGTGTTCAGATCCACCAGCACATACTGTTCCAGCCCGGTCGTATCCGGCAGGACCTGCGATTCGGCAGCCTGCAGCGGCACGGCAAAGCCAAAGGCCAGCACTGTGCACAAAACCACCGCCGCCAGCGACAGCGCAAGAAAGAGTTTTTCCTTCTTTTGCAGGGCCAGAAGATGCGTTTCTCTCATTGTACCTGACTTTCCTCCAAAAAGAAAGGCTTCTGCGAAAGAATTTGCAGAAGCCTTGCACAAATTTTACGCCAAATTTTCAGCATCCCGCACCATACGGTACAGCACTTCCACTGCAGAACCTGCCGCAGCATCGGTCAAAGTGACCTTTTGGGCAGCAAGACGCAGCTCAGCCGGGGCATCCGCAGCTGCGGTGCTCTGGCTGGAAGCGCGCACCATGTCCAGCATAGGCAGCCCTCCGGCAAGTACCAGCACATCTTCCGGGTCGGTGCCCACCGGCATACACACGGCATCCAGCATTTCACGGCCAGAGACGGTTCTGGGGGTCAGGATCAGCGTATCCGCTGCGGCACGCTCGCCCAGCAGCACCGCTGTGCGGTCGCCCAGAGATTTTTCCAGCAGCGAGATCATGGGCACTGCCTTGCTGTCCTGATACAGCAGCACCCGCAGCACTTCTTCCCCCTTGATGTCTGCCGCGTTTGCCAGCAGATAAGGGGTCCATTCCTGCCGCAGATGACGCTCCAATGCCTCGCTCATGCGCAGCACGCGGGTAGTACCGTCGGTCATCTGCAGGGCAATGCCCACGCCCTCTGCCACCGGCAGGCGGGCGAACAGGTCGGCATCCTGCCCGGCAAAGGTGCACAGCGGCTGGCGGGTGCCATCGGAAAAATGGTAGGCCATGGCACCGCCGCACACCAGCGCAGGAGCGCTGAGCCGCACACTGCCCAGAATGGACCGCACTGCCCGCGGCGTGCGCTGGGAAAACACCGTAAAACGTCCGCCGCGGCGGACGAACAGCTGCAGCACATCCCGCACCACCTGCGTCAGGTTGCCGTCGGCACCCAAAAGCAGATGGTCCAGATCACACAGTACAAGCGTTGAAGAAAGATGGTTCATACCGTTCCCCTCCTGAGCGTTGCAAGAAAACGAGTGAAGTATTCCGGCAATTCCGAATCGAACCGCAGATGTTCGCCGGTGATCGGGTGCACAAAGCCAAGCGTTTTGGCGTGCAGGCACTGGCCGTGCAGGCTGGTGATGCAATTGTGCGGGCCATACACCGGGTCGCCCGCCACCGGGTGCTGGATGGATGCCATGTGCACGCGGATCTGATGGGTGCGGCCGGTCTTCAGGCGGCATTCCAGCATGGTAAAATTGTTCAGCCGTTCCAGCACCTGATAGCCGGTATAGGCATATTTGGTGTGCGGCTCACTGGCCGGGTAGACCGCCATCTTTTTGCGGTCGGTCTTGCTGCGGCCCAGATTGCTTTCCACAAAGCCCTCATCTTGTGCAAAGCCGCCGTACACGATGGTGCGATACGCGCGCTCCACACTGTGCACCGCCATCTGCTGGGAAAGGCCGATGTGCGTTGCATCGTCCTTTGCCACCACCAGCAGGCCGCTGGTGTCCTTATCGATGCGGTGCACGATGCCGGGGCGAATCTCGCCGCCGATACCGGACAGACTTCCCTTGCAGTGCCACAGCAGCGCGTTCACCAGCGTGCCGTCCGGGTTGCCGGGAGCCGGGTGCACCACCATGCCTTTGGGCTTGTTGACCACCAGCAGATGCTCGTCCTCATAGACGATTTCCAGCGGGATGTCCTGCGGCACGGCCTCAATGGGCTTCGCGTCCGGAATTTCCAAAACGATGGTGTCGCCCGCCTTGAGCTTCAGGCTTTTGGCAACCAGCCTGCCGTTGCACAACACATGACCGTCGGCCACCAGCGCCTGCAGAGCAGACCGGGAAAGGCCGGTGTCCTCGCCGCTCAGAAAGCGGTCGATGCGCTGGCCTGCCGTCTCCTGCTCCACCACAAATTCACGCTGTTCCATGGCTCACTGCTCCTTCGGGGACTGCCCGTTCTCAGCGTGCAGCTCTTCCAGAAAAATTACCAGCACCCAGAGGCCCACGCCCACACACACGCAGATATCCGCAAAATTGAACACCGCAAACTGCATGAACAGCAGATTGATGTAGTCCACCACCTCGCCGTTGAGCACACGGTCGATCAGGTTGCCGATGCCGCCGGCAAGGATCAGCAGCAGTGCGGCCTGCTGCAGGTATCTGCCGCGGCTGCGGAAGAACAGCCCGTAGGCCACAAAGATCAGCGCTATGCTGGTAGCGATGATGAGGAACAGCTGCTTGCCGCTGAGCAGGCTGAACGCCATGCCCGGGTTGAGCACGAACCGCAGCTCCACCACATGGGGGATCAGCGGCATGGCTCCCACCGGCTGCAGCACATTTGTGGCCCACAGCTTGATGGCCTGATCGATGCCAATGAGTGCCGCAGCCGCGAGCAGATTAAAAACAACAAATGCCATAGGATACTCCCAAAATCATTCAGTATAAAAAACGGCGCTCCCCGGTATAAGGGAGCGCCGCCCTTTAAAACATTGTTTTATGCGGAACGCTTAGGCTTCCACAACGCTGGCGCAGCGTGCGCACAGGGTGGGATGTGCGGCATGGCTGCCGATGGAAGAAGAATACTTCCAGCAGCGCTCGCACTTTTCGCCGGTGGCATGTGCAGCAGCAACGCCCAGGCCTTCAACAGCACTTGCAGCGCCGCCTTCACCCTTGACCAGCTCTACCTGAGAGACGATCATCAGGTCGGCCAGCTCGTCCATGGGGATGCTGTTGAGCAGGCTGTACACAGTATCATTGCAGTACAGGGTGACGGCAGCCTCCAGAGAAGCACCGATGACCTTTTCGGCACGGGCCTGCTCCAGAACCTTCTTCACCTCGTCACGGACGGCGATCAGCTGAGCCCACTTTGCCTTGAAGGCTTCATCGGCGGCATACTGGCCAGCCTTGGGCATCTCCTCAAAGACAACGTACTTGTTCATGCCCTCGGTCTTGGGCATGAAGTCCCAGATCTCCTGACTGGTGAAGCACAGGATGGGCGCAATGATCTTGTCCAGAGCCACAAGGATCTTGTACATGGTGGTCTGAGCAGCCTTGCGGCCTGCGCCGTTGGTGCAGTACAGGCGATCCTTGGTCACATCCAGATAGAAGTTGGACATTGCAACAACGCAGAAGTTGTACACTGCATGATAGACCTTGTTGAAGTCGTACACAGCGTAGCCTGCGCTGGTGTTGACCATCAGGTCATCCAGAGCAGCCAGTGCCCAGCGGTCGATCTCCTGCAGCTGATCGTCAGCCACACAGTCGGTGTTGGGATCAAAGCCGTCCAGATTGCCCAGAATGAAGCGGGCGGTGTTGCGGATCTTGCGGTAAGCCTCGCTCAGCTGCTTGAAGATGTTCTTGCCGGCACGCACATCCACGGTGTAGTCGGAAGAAGCCACCCACAGACGGATGATATCAGCGCCGTAGTCCTTGATGATCTCGCTGGGCTCCACGCCGTTGCCGGCGCTCTTGTGCATCTGCTTGCCCTGCTCATCCACGACCCAGCCGTGGCACAGAACAGACTTATAGGGTGCGCAGCCCTTGCTTGCAACGCTGGTCAGCAGGCTGGACTGGAACCAGCCGCGGAACTGGTCGCCGCCCTCCATATACATATCAGCCGGGAAGCGCAGTTCCGGACGCTCCTCCAGCACAGCGGCGTGGGTGGAGCCGGAGTCGAACCAGACATCCATGATGTCGGTGTCCTTGGTCCACTCGGAAGCACCGCACTTTTCGCACACTTCGCCTGCGGGGATAATCTGCTCGGCTTCGTACTTATACCATGCATCGGAACCTTCCTTGCGGAACAGGTCGCTGACAGCCTTGATGGTGGCATCGGTGATGTGGTAGGTGCCGCACTTCTTGCAATAGAATGCGGGGATGGGCACGCCCCAGGTGCGCTGGCGGCTGATGCACCAGTCGTTGCGGTCGCGCACCATGCCCTTCATGCGGTCATGGCCCCAATCCGGCATCCAGGTAACGGTGTCGATGGCCTTGTAGACATCCTCGCGGAACTTTGCGATGGAGCAGAACCACTGTTCCGTTGCACGGAAGATGATGGGGTGATGGCAGCGCCAGCAGTGCGGGTACTGATGCTTGATGTGCACCTGACCCATGACAGCACCGGACTCGGTCAAATCGGCCAGAATGGTCTTGTTGGCAGCCCACACGCGCTGACCTGCATACTTACCGGCCAGCTCGGTCAGATAGCCGCCATCGTCCACGGGGACGGTGATGGGCACCTGCGGATACTTCTGGCAGACGTTGAAGTCGTCCACGCCGTGGCCGCCTGCGGTATGGACACAGCCGGAACCGCTTTCCAACGTGACGTGATCGCCCAGAATGACCCAGCCCTCCTTGGGCAGGTAGACGTGGTTGTAGCGCATCAGCTCGAACTCGGCACCGGAGACCGGCTCACCCACGATCTCGTAGTTCTCGATGTGGCAGGCGTCCATGACGCTCTTGACCAGTTCGGTGGCCATGATGTGGAACTCATCGCCGATCTTGACGAAGGAGTACTCGAACTGGCCGTTCAGGCAGATCGCCTCGTTAGCGGGCAGAGTCCAAGTGGTGGTGGTCCAGATGACGAAGTAGGTCTTGTCCATCGGGATGCCGTGCTTTGCCAGCACACCGTTGGGGTCCTGAGAGACGTGGAAACGCACGAAGATGGAATCGCAGTCGTCCTCGCCGTACTCGATCTCGGCCTCTGCCAGAGCCGTGCGGCAGTCCGGGCACCAGTACACGGGCTTCAGGCCCTTGTAGATGTAGCCCTTCTTTGCCATCTCGCCAAAAATCTCGATCTGGCGTGCCTCGAACTCAGGCTTCAGGGTCAGATACGGATGCTCGAAATCGCCGATAACGCCCAGACGCTTGAACTGGTCGCTCATGATATCGATGTGCTCAGTAGCAAACTTTTCGCAGATCTGGCGCAGTTCCAGCTTGGAAATGTCCTTCTTCTTATCACCGACGGAGGACAGAGCCTTCAGCTCGATGGGCAGGCCGTGGGTATCAAAGCCGGGCACATAGGGAGCCTGGAAACCCTCCATGTTCTTATCGCGGATAATGATATCCTTGATGATCTTGTTCAGGGCAGTACCCATGTGGATATTACCGTTTGCGTACGGAGGGCCATCGTGCAGGATGAACTGCGGCTTGCCCTCGTTGTGCTTCATGAGCTGATTGTACAGGTCGTTGTCGTCCCAATCCTTCAGCATGACCGGCTCCTTCTTGGGCAGGCCGGCACGCATTTCAAACAGGGTCTTGGGCAGGTTCAGAGTACTATCGTACTGCGATTTGTTCTTAGCCAATGGTTTACACTCTCCTCTATATTTCCTTATGGGGTTGCCTTACTCGCTGAACTTGACACCCTGAAAAGCATCGTAGTCCGGCTCGTCCGGCTTAAAATCAGCAGGAGGCGCGGGCGGCGGGTCCAGCTTGAGCTGGCTCTCATCCTTTGCCCAGAAATCCTCGCTGCTGTCAGCTGCCTTGTCGTCGTCATCTTCAACAACGGCAGCAGGTTCTGCATCTTCCTGTGCGGGCTGTGCAGGCTCTGCTTCCGGCTCCTGCACGTCCGCTGCCTGCGGCTGGGCTGCAGCGGCAGGCTCACTTTCCTCTGCAGCAGGCTCTGCCTGTTCGGCATCCTGTGCAGCCGTTTCCTTCTGGAACTCCGGCAGACGGCTCAGCGACTCCACATGGCTGCGGTACAGGTTGAGCACATCAGACTTGAAGCGGGTCACTTCCAGACGCACGCGGTCATACTCGCGTTCCTCTGCAAGGCGCTTCTCGTTTGCTTCGTTCTCAATCTCGTCTGCACGGTCGTTTGCCTTCTGCAGCAGTTCGTTGGCATCGCGGATGATATCATCACCGCGCAGATTTGCACGATGGATGATCTCTTCTGCTTTCTGGTTTGCTTCGCGGATGACATTTTCGCCCATGCGCTGTGCATTGATCAGCGCGCTCTTGAGCATTTCACCATCTGCCTCAAAGCTCTTCAGTTCATCGTGCAGCTTCTGGTTTTCAGCAGTCAGGTCCGCAATCTGCTTGCGAAGCTGTTCCGCCTGCGCATCGTCGTCCCGCAGCTGTTCTTCCACCTTATCCAGAAAACGGTCTACGTCCTCTGTGCGGTAGCCGCGGAGGTTTTTCTCAAATTGCACAGAACGGACATCCTGCGGAGTCAGCATAGTCATTTCCTCCCGTTGCTTTTAATATTGAAAAAATTCGATGATTGGCCGATCTTTTCTGCTTTTGCCGGGCAGTGCAGTCAGGTTGAAGCGGCCCTTGCCGCGCACTGTGAACACATCGCCCTCATATACCTGCGCATGAGGTTTATCCGCCGGCAGGTGGTTGATCTCCACCCTGCCCGCCTCGATCAGTTCCGAAGCCTGTCCTCGGCTGCAGTGCAGCATAGCTGCCAGCACAGCGTCCAGCCGCAGGGACGATACCGTTGCACTGTGCATCTCACGCTCCGCCTGCGGAAACTGCGGCACCTCGTCCAGCGTCAGCAGTTCCGTGGTCAGCTCCGTGTGTCCAGCCTGAAACAGTTCCCGGCAGATCAGCTGTGCTGCCGGTTCCAGCGCAAACACATAAGCTGTGCCCGGCTGATCCTCCGGCAGAACGATATCTCCCAGCGCCTCGCGCCGCAGCTCAAGGCCCATCAGACTGCCCAGGTAATCCTTGTGGGCGGGCAGCGCAGCCCCCGCCTGTGCACGGCATTGCAGCCGCACACAGCAGATGGGTGCTTCGCCGCAGCTGTACTCCGGCTCGATACAGAGCACCCTGCGCTCCGCATTCAGCCAGCCACCCTCAAACCGGAAGCCCTCCTGCACACCGGCACGGCCCAGTGCCGCGCGGGCCAAGTCCTGCTCGCGGTCACTCAGGAAAGCCGAATACCGCGCAATGTCCCGGGAAAAGGCCGTGTGGGCCAAGTCCTCGATATGGCGCATGAGATAGCGTTCTTCATCGGTACGCGCAGGGATGAACCCGCGCGCCGCCTTAGGCTGCGGATCAATAGAACGCGCCATTGTTCTCCAGCTCGTCCAGCAGATCACCCATGATATCCACGTTGTACGGAGTGATGATGAAGGTGCTGTTGGCCACGCGCTTGATCTGGCCATTGTTTGCATATGCAACACCGGACAGGAAATCCACCAGACGGCGGGACACTTCCTTGTTGGTGGACTCCAGATTGAGCACCACGGTGCGCTTGTTGTTCAGGTGGTCAGCAATGGTACTGGCATCCTCAAAACGCTCAGGCTTGACCAGAACGACCTTGAGCTGAGTGGTGGCATTGATGTTGACCACCTTGCCGTTCTTCTTGGCACCCTCAACAGGCTCTTCATTTTCGTCGTCAGCACCAAGGCCGATGCCATTGTTATTGTTTACCATCTGGGGGCCATCGTCAATGTACTGATCCTCGTAATCGTCTTCCTGGTCAAACAGACCTTTCTTAATGCTGTCAAGCAAAGACATACAATCTGCTCCTTTCATTCGGGCAGCATGGCGCTGCCTGGCGTTCTTTGCAAATAGATGCAAATAATAGCTTTATCTATTATCGGATTTTTTGCCTCAGATGTCAATAACTACAAAAGCTTTCCATCATACAAATTTTGTCCGGAAACGATTATTTCGTCATAAAGCCTCACCTTGCTGACCGAGCCCTCGGTTCCTTCGGGCAGAACAAGGATGTAATCGCCGTCCGTGATGAGGGGATGGTCTGCGTCCACCGGGTCGATCGGGCAGAAGCGGGCAATGTTGCCAAGTTTCACGTACACACCTGGAATGTAGTTTTCGCCCTGCGTTTGTGCCTCGGTGCCATCCTCTTTTAAATAGTGCACAGCCGCAGCAGGCACCCGCAGGCCGCTGCGCTCTCCTACCGAGATGCGTGCTGCAGCCCGGTTCAGGCAAAGCACATCGCCGTTGATGGAGTTGCAGGCAAGCACAAAGCGGGCAAGGCCGCTGTCCTGATCGATCTCCACCTCGGTGACGGTGGCCTTGAGGCTGTTCTCCACCTGACCCGGGAAGCTGATCTCCACCGCTGTGCTCAGCGGCTTGCCGTTCTGACCCAGCAGCTTTTCGCCCTGCTTTGCAGTGCACACGCCCACATAGCGCCATGTGAACCCTGCCACGATCTTACCGGCGCAGCCGTCCAGTGCCAGCACCGGGTCGGACTGCAGATAGCCCTGCAGCTCCTGTGCGTTCAGTGCAAGGATATCATCGGCACTGGCATTGAGCCGTCCGCTGCTGGAAGAGCGCACAAAATAGCCGGTCTGCGGTGCAGTGATCTGCGCCGGGCTGCCCAGCTGCGCCTGCACGCTCTGGGACTGCTGGACCAGCGCAGTGATCTGATCGGTAAAGTTTGCAGCTTCGCCCGTTACCACCCAGAGCTTGTTCTGGGCCAGCAGGTAGGCATTGGCATCATCATCCACCGCTTCATAATCGCTGTCGTCCAGCGTATCCAGCAGGTCATACAGCGCAGAAGAACGTTCTTTTAAAAGGGTATCCAGCTGCAGCGCAGAAGTGTTCTGCGATTTCTGCAGCAGGTCGATCTGATCATTCAGCTGGTTCAGCTGCAGGCGCAGCGAAGCCTGCGAAGCGTTGCTGTACACCTCTGCCACTGCGGTGCCCGCTGAAACGCGCTCGCCGTCGGCAGCAAGATATCCAAGGTTTCCGCTGCCTGCCACATAGCTTTCGTCGAACAGCAGAACTCCGTCGGCTTCCACCGTATCCGAAATGACCGCAGGCAGCGCAGTCTCATAAACATTCTGCGGGAACAGGATATGTGCGGCCTGATACACCACATAAATTGCTGCCAGCAGCAGAAACGCGATCAGCACGCCTGCCAGAGTGGTAAGCACATGCGGCGCATGGCGTTCCTTCTGGGTCTCATCCGGCATATCGATCATCCTTTCGCTAAAAATTCGCTAGTTTTGCGGATGGCAGTCTGCACTGCATCCGGTGCACCGGCATCCAGCCAAACCACACCGTCCATATGGCGGAACCAGGTCAGCTGGCGCTTGGCATAGTTGCGGGACGCCTGCTTGAGCTTTTCCGTGCAGGCTTCCAGTGGAGCCGTCTGCTCAAAATACGGAAAGAACTCCTTGTATCCGATGGCCTGCGCTGCCGTGCGGAAGCTTTCCCGGTTCTGCCAGACATGCTCCGCTTCCTTTATAAGGCCCGCTTCCAGCATTTTGTCCACACGCAGGTCAATGCGGCGGTAAAGTACCGCGCGCTCTGGGAAATCCAGACCGAGGATCAGGCTGCGGTAGGGCCGCTCCGGCGGGAGAGACTCCGCCTTCTGTTCGCTCAGCTTTTTGCCGGTGGCACGATAATGCTCGAGTGCGCGCAGCACCCGCACCTGATTGTTCGGGTGGATAGCCGCAGCAGCTTCCGGGTCGGCCTGCTTCAGTTCTTCGTACATGGCAGCACCGCCTTTTGCAGCCAGTTCCGCCGCCAGCTGCTCTCGCAGACCGGCAGGTGCTTTTTCCTCTGTAAAGCGCACCCCATACAGAAAGCTCTGAACATACAGCCCTGTGCCGCCCACAAGGATGGGCAGCTTCTTCCGGGCAGAGATCTCTTCTTCCAGCTTTCCGGCCATGGCGGTAAAGTCTGCCACGCTGAAAGCCTTGTCCGGCGTAAGGATATCCACGCCGTGATGCGGGATACCGCAGGTCTCCTCCGGTGTCACCTTTGCCGTGCCTATGTCCAGACCTTTATAGATCTGCATGGAATCACAGCTGATGACCTCGCCGGAAAAATGTTTTGCAAGTTCTACGCCCAGCGCTGTCTTCCCGGTTGCGGTAGGGCCGACGACGGCCACCACGGGATGTTTATACGATGCGTCCAAACTGCTTTTCCAGCTCCTTCCGGGTCAATTTGAGTACGCAGGGGCGGCCATGCGGGCAGAACGGCGGCACCTCGCCGGAAAGGATCTTTTCGGCCAGCGCCAGCAGTTCCTGCGGCGAGGACTTGTCCCCCGCCTTGATGGCTGCACGGCAGGAGATAGAATGCAGCACCCACTCGGTGTGCTCGTTCAGCGCATCATGGCCGCCCTTGAGCAGCTTATTTGCGATCTCCACCAGCAGGCTTTCGGCATTCTGCGGCTCCACATCTGCGGGCACCGCGCGCAGCACCACGGTATTGCCGCCAAAGTCCGCGATCTCAAGGCCCGCATTTTCCAGCAGAGGAATGTTATCCAGCAGGGCCTGCTTTTCCTCCGCAGCAAGGTCGATGGCAGCAGGCTCCAGCAGCATCTGGCTGGGCACATTGCCGTAGTTCGCGGCCAGTTTTTCGTACAGCTGGCGCTCGTGGGCAGCGTGTTTATCGATCAGGCACAGCTCGTCGCCGCGTTCTGCAAGGATATATGTTCTGAACACCTCGCCCACATAGCGCAGCGGTTCCGGCTGATCCGCCGTCGGATCAAAGTTCATCTGCTCCGGCTCGGCCAGTACAGTTTCCTGTTCTGCCGCTTCCGGCGCATCCGGTTCTGTTTCTGCACAGGGTGCACTCTCAGGTTCTTCCTTTGGCGCTTCCTGTGCAGGGTTCCACGCTGCCATATGGTCCTGAGGCGAATGCAGTTTTGTCTCACCAAATTCCGGTTCCACATCCAGCTGTGTTTCACTTGCCGCCGCACGGAACGGCTCTGGTGCCTTTGTCGTTTCCAGCTTCGGGCTGTGAAGGGTCACGAACGGATCCAGCATATCCTCGTTCTGAGCACTGCCTTTCCAGCGCGGCACACTGGGTGCTGTCGGTATTTGCATTGCAGCAGCCGGGGCAGGCTGCTGCGGTGCTGCGGCGGGATTTTCCGGTTCCCAGTGCTGCTGTGGCAGAACGCCCGGGTCTGCCTGTCCCCGAATGATCGCAGAAAGGCCTGTAAAGTTATTGTTCTTTACATCATTTTTGATTATATCAGCGTCTTTTTTTGAATTTTCAGCTTTTTCTTCTTCTTTGTCTGCTTCAAAGGTAAAAAGCCGTTCACCGGTGCCGGGCTGAGCTAATGCCAGCTTGACGGCATGATACACCACATCAAAAACATCATTTTCGCGGGCAAAGCGGGCTTCGATCTTGGCCGGATGCACATTGACATCCACAAGGTCGGCCGGCATTTCCAGCAGCAGAATGCCGCCCGGGAACTTGCCCTGCATCATGGTACCCTTGAACGCCATCTCCATACCGGCCATCATGGTGCGGTTGCGCACATAGCGGCCATTGATGTAAAAATGCTGCATACTTCGGCTGGCACGGCAGCTTTTGGGCGGGGTGACCAGACCGGTGATGCGGTACACGCCCTCCTGATTTTTCAGCTCAATGAGGTCCCGGCTGAACTCCCGGCCCAGCACCGCATAGGCTGCACCGCGCAGCTGGCCGTCGCCGGGCGTGACATACTGCAGCTTGCCCTCACGGATGAACTTGACGCTGACTTCCGGGTGGCTGAGCGCTACATGGGTAACTGTATCCGACACAAAGGTGCCCTCAGAGGAGTCCTTTTTGAGGAACTTCATGCGGGCAGGCGTGTTGTAAAACAGATCCTTTACCCGGATGGTGGTGCCCACAGCTCTGGCACCCGGCTCACGGGAGACCTCTTCCCCGCCCTCAATGCGGTAGACCGTGGCAAACTCGTCCACCTCGGTTCGGGTGGTCAGCTCTACACGGGCCACGCTGGCAATGGATGCCAGTGCTTCACCGCGGAAGCCAAGCGTATGGATGTTGGTCAGATCGTCCGGTGTTTCAATTTTGCTGGTGGCATGGCGGATAAACGCCGTGGAGATATATTCTGCCTCGATGCCGGTGCCGTTATCGCTGATCTCGATCAGCTTAACGCCGCCGGATTCAATGCTGACGGTCACCTGCGTGGCACCGGCATCAATGGAGTTTTCCAGCAGCTCCTTAACAACGGATGCCGGACGCTCGACCACCTCACCGGCTGCGATCAGCTCGGCCGTGTGCTTATCCAGAACATGGATCACTGCCATGGTGTTTTCCCTCCTTGTATGGTCTGGGTCAGGTAGAGCAGTTTCATCTGTTCAGGCTGCCCTTCAGGGTCTTTTTCAGCTCGTAGAGGAAGTTCAAAGCCTCAATGGGGGTGAGTGTTTCCACATCCAGAGCTTCCAGCTTGTCCATCATCTCGCTGGGCACAACCGGAGAGTTATACTCCTGCAGGGCATCAAAATCCATCTGCTCTACTTTATTTTTAGGTGCAGTTGCTTCCAGCGCGCGCAGCACCTCATGGGCGCGGCGGGTCACACTGCCGGGCAGGCCTGCCAGCTTTGCCACCTCGATGCCGTAGCTGTCATCCGCCGGGCCGCGCACGATGCGGCGCAGGAAGGTGATGTCCTCGCCGCGTTTTTTTACTGCAATATTGTAGTTTTTTACGCCGTCCACGCCGCCTTCCAGCTCGGTCAGCTCGTGGTAGTGGGTGGCAAACAGAGTCTTGCAGCCAAGGCCCTTGGCGGGGTCTGCAATGTGCTCCACTACGGCGCGGGCAATGCTCATACCGTCAAAGGTGGAAGTGCCGCGGCCGATCTCGTCCAGCACCACAAGGCTTTTGGCGGTGGCATTTTTCAGGATCTCCGCTACCTCGGTCATCTCCACCATAAAGGTGGACTGACCGGCAGACAGGTCGTCCGACGCACCGATGCGAGTGAAAATGGCATCCACCACACCCACATGGCAGCTGGAAGCCGGTACAAAGGAGCCGATCTGCGCCATCAGTGCAATCAGTGCATTCTGGCGCATGTACGTGGATTTACCTGCCATGTTGGGGCCGGTGATGATCAGGCAGCGGTCTGCACCACAGTTCAGGGTGGTATCATTGGGTACAAACAGGCTGCCTTTCAGCATCTGCTCCACCACAGGGTGACGGCCCTCGGTGATGGTCAGCTCGTCACTGTCGTCCACGATAGGACGGCAGTAGTTGTTTTCCGCTGCCACCTGCGCCAGCGCCGTGAGCACATCCAGCTGGGCCACCGCATTGGCCGTGTGCTGGATGCGGTCCAGCTGAGCGCTGATGCTTTCCAGCAGTTCGCTGAACAGGCGGTGCTCCAGCGTGATGAGCCGTTCGTGGGCACCTAAGATCTTGCTTTCCAGCTCTTTCAGTTCCTGCGTGATGTAGCGTTCGCCGGAAGTCAGGGTCTGCTTGCGGATGTAGGTCTCCGGCACCATGCTCTTATAGGAGTTGCTTACCTCGATGAAGTAGCCAAACACATGGTTATAGCCGATCTTCAGCTTGGGGATGCCGGTCTCCTGCCGCAGGCGGGCTTCCAGCTGCGCCAGAACGCCCTTGGTATTGTCGCGGATGGAGCGCAGCTCGTCCACCTCGGCATGGTAGCCTTTGGCAATGACACCGCCATCCTTGAGGGTAGAAGGCGCTTCCGGGTCCACCGCCGCATAAATACGGGCCTTGATGTCCTCCAACGGATCGATCTGTACTGCCAGTTCAGCAAGCTCCGGGCAGCCGCAGGCCTCAGCCTGCCTGCGCAGGCCGGGCAGCCGGTCGCAGGTCTGGGCCAGCGTATAGATCTCCTTGGGTGTGGCAGAGCCGTAAACCGTGCGGGTCATCAGGCGTTCCATATCCGCAATGTAACCCAGCTCTTCGGTCAGGTCGCCGCGGGCCATGGTCTGCTTGACAAGGCTCTCCACAGCGTTCAAGCGGTGGTTGATGAGTGCACTGGAAATAAGCGGCTGCTCGATCCAGCTGCGCAGCATGCGCTTGCCCATGGATGTACTGGTCTTATCCAGCACCCAGAGCAGCGTGCCCCGCTTTTCGCGACCGCGCAGCGTCTCGGTCAGCTCCAGATTGGCGCGGGTCACGGGCGAAAGACGCATGAACTGGGCCTTATTATAGGTTATGACCGTTTTCAGACGTTCCACGCCCTTGATCTGGGTATCGTGCAGATATTCCAGCAGTGCCGCCATGGCAAAGCGCACAAGGCCGTCCGCTGCAATGCCGGTGGTCTGCGCCCAGTCGCGGCCAAACTGGTTTTCCAGCGATGCCGCCACAAGGCCCGGTGCATAGCGCTCCTCTTCGATCAGCTCCACCGAACAAGTCATATTCTTTTTGATGTACGCCGTCACCTCGCGGCAGTCCAGCAGACCCGGATTCATCAGCACTTCGCTGGGATGGTAGCGGCACAGCTCCGTAATGACCGCCGGGGCGATTTTGTCTGCATTCAGCTCTGTGATATGGGCCGTACCGGTAGAGACATCCGCAAAGCACAAACCTGCTTTCTTTCCTTTGAGGAAGATACTGGCAATGTAGTTATTGCGGTCATCCTGCAGCATACTGCTCTCAATGACCGTGCCGGGTGTGACCACGCGGATGATGTCCCGCTTGACAAGGCCCTTGGCCTTGGCCGGGTCTTCCACCTGCTCACAGATGGCTACTTTGTAGCCCTTGGCGATCAGCCGCGCCACATATCCCTCGTAGCTGTGGAAGGGCACGCCGCACATGGGCGCTCGCTCTTCCATGCCGCACTGCTTGCCGGTCAGGGTCAGGTCCAGTTCCTTGGATGCCGTCAGGGCATCGTCAAAGAACATCTCATAAAAATCGCCGATGCGGTAAAACAGAATTTCGTCCTTATGTTGTTTTTTGATTTCAAGATATTGCTGCATCATGGGCGACAGCTCTGCCATGGTTTACCCTCTCTCCCGTTCTATGGTTCTGTGCACAAGTTTGCGGCTTGTAACCGCTTTTGCAAACAAAACGCGGTCTGTTTTGCACAGCCGCGTTTTGTTTTTGCCGGTTTTAGTGGCAGCCGCCGCAGGTGGAGCAGCTGCCGGTGCAGGAAGCAGAAGGCTCCTGTACCGTCATGGGGTCGCCGCCATTCATGGCAGTGTTGATGATGGCATCGATATAGTTCACGAGGTTCTCGCAGTCACGCTTGGCCTCGTTGTAAGCCACCATGCCCTCGTTGCCCATGATCTGGCCGTACAGGCTGTTCACCTTTTCATTCAGTTCGGCGATGCGGGCATCGTTGCGCTCGCTCTTGCCGATCTCATTGTTCAGATCCATGCGGGCGAGGTTGAACTCGCCGATCAGGTTCTGCAGCTCTTCGTCCTTATCGTTTGCCTTGCGGGTCTGATCCAGAACGAGGTAGCGGCTATCGGTCTGCAGCGCAACGGCTGCGCGCTTGAAAAGATCAATGCAATCCATTTGAATGGTCTCCTTCTTATTTATACGTTCAGGGGCACTGCCCCGGAATCACTCAGGCAAGCTCACCCAGCAGCACAGTCGCCCGTGCGCCCGTGAGATGTACGTTGGCATAGCTGCCCATCAGGGAAGCGTCTGCCGTGAACTCCACCGTCAGGTTGTTGTCCAGACGGCCGGAGAGGGTGCCCTCATTGCGGCCAAAGCCCTCTACCAGTACCTTCACAGTCTGGCCAACCTGCGCCTTGACCAGCGCCATGGCGATCTCGTCCTGCAGCTTGAGCAGGCGGGTCATGCGGTCGGTCTTTTCCTTGCGGGGGGTGGGGTCCGGCATATCGGCGGCCTTGGTGCCGGTGCGCTTGGAATAGATAAAGGTGAACAGCTGCATATAGCCCACCTTCTGCACCAGTTCCAGCGTCTTTACAAAGTCCGCTTCGGTCTCACCGGGGAAGCCAACGATGATGTCACTGGAAAAGGTGATGCCGGGCACCGTTTTGCGAGCGTATTCGATGAGCTCAAGATACTGTTCCACCGTGTAGTGGCGGTTCATCTTCTTCAGCAGTTCATCGGAGCCGCACTGCACCGGCAGGTGCAGGTGCTTGCACAGCTTCGGCTGGGCGGCAATGGTGTCGATCAGCTTGTGGCTGGCATCCTTGGGGTGGCTGGTCATAAAGCGGATGTGATAATCGCCGGGCACCGTGCACAGCAGGTTGAGCAGATCAGAAAAGTCCACCTTTTCTTCCAGGCCCTTGCCGTAGCTGTTGACGTTCTGTCCCAGCAATGTGATCTCCTTATAGCCTGCCTCCACAAGACCGCGGAACTCGGCAAGGATATCACCGGGCTTGCGGCTCTTCTCGCGGCCGCGCACATAAGGCACGATGCAGTAGGTGCAGAAGTTGTCGCAGCCGTACATGATGGGCAACCATGCGCGGAATTCGCTCTCACGCCGGATGGGGATATTCTCCACGATGACCGGGCGCTGGGCGGGCTCCATCAGCACACGCTTATGCTTCTGCAGCTTCTGGGCAATGAGCTGCGGCAGGGTGTCGATGCCGTCCACGCCAAACACAAGGTCAACGTAAGGATAGCTCTGGCGCAGCTTTTCTACCACGTGCTTCTGGTTGGCCATGCATCCGCACAGGCCGATGATGAGATCATGCTTTTTTTCCTTAAGTCCCTTCAGGGCACCTACGTTGCCGAACACACGCTGCTCGGCATGCTCACGCACGGCGCAGGTGTTGAAGAGGATCAGGTCTGCATCCTCGGGCTTATCGCACAGGCCATAGCCGATGTCCATCAGCACGCCCTTGATCCGCTCGCCGTCGTTCACGTTCTGCTGACAGCCATAGCTGTGCACAAAGGCCAGCGGCGGCGTATCATAGGCCTGCTTTACCAGCTCAGCGGCAATGTTATTATGTTCAAAACTAATGTATTCCAATCAAACCATCCTTCTCCGCCGGGCCGAAGCGCCCTGTGCGGCGAAAATCTACTTGCACTTTCTGAAAAGAGCCTTCTCTATAGTATACCCTGTTTATACGCTCCGGGCAAGAGGTTCCGTGCAAATTTTATGGTTCAGTGGGCGTTTTCCTGCACCTGCTTCTCGCAGCAGGCCTCGCATACGCCGATCAGCACAACAGCGCAGTCCTGCACATGGCCCTTCTGGTTTTTCACCAGCTTCATTACCTGCTTTTCGTCCACCTCGGCATCGGTCACGTTGCCGCACACGGTGCAGTACAGATGGCTGTGCCAGGGCAGCGTGTGGTCAAAGCGGTCAGCCTTGCCTGGAATGGACACCCGGCGCACCCGGCCCGCATCCACCAGACTATTCAGGTTACGGTATACGGTGCCAAGGCTCAGGCCCGGGCATTCCTTGACCGCAGCATCATAAATTTCCTCGGCGGTGGGGTGGTCGCACAGGTTCTGCACCGTCTGCATGACCAGCTCACGCTGTTTGGAATATCGCATATCGTTCTCCTTTTTCTTTGTTTTTGGGTTTTGGGTGTAAGGCGTGGCTCAGACGTTCTCTTCGCCCTTGATCTTTGCCCAGTAGGCACGGGCCGCCTGCTCATTTTTGTTATCGCCAAAGGTATAATATTTTACGTCCTTGATGGCATCTGGCAGGTATTGCTGTTCCACCCAGTGATGGTCGTAGTCATGGGCGTATTTGTAGTTCTGGCCCTTCACCAGAGCATCCTCACCGTCGTAGTGCTTGTTCTGCAGTTGGCGTGGGATCGGCCCGGTGCGGCCCGCCTGCACATCCGCAATGGCCGCGTTGATGGCATCATAGGCACTGTTGGACTTAGGACTGGTGGCCACCAGAATGACGGCATCTGCCAGCGGGAGCCGTGCTTCCGGCAGGCCCACCATGTTGGCGGCATCAATTGCCGCCTTCACAATGGGGATGATCTGTGGATAGGCAAGGCCCACATCCTCGCAGGCACATACCATCAGGCGACGGCAGGCCGAGGGCAGATCTCCTGCTTCCAGCAGACGGGCCAGATAATGCAGCGCCGCATCCGGGTCGGAGCCGCGCATGGACTTCTGGTAGGCTGACACGATGTCGTAGTGGTCATCGCCCTCCCGGTCATACCGCATGGCAGTGCGGCGGGTGACCTGCTGGATCATTTCCAGCGTAATGTGCTTTTCCCCATCCTCAATGGGAGCTGCCGTCACCGCAAAATCAAGACAGCCCAGCGCCTTGCGCAGGTCGCCGCCTGCGCTCTCGGCAAGGTAGGCACAGGCATTCTCGTCCATGCAGACCTTTGTGTTCTCCCCTTCCGAAAGCTTTTTCAGTGCATTGTGCACCCCACGCTCCACATCCGCTGCCGAAAGTGATTTGAACTCAAACACCGTACAGCGGGACAGCAGCGCATTATAAATGTAGAAGTATGGATTTTCGGTGGTGGATGCAATGAGCGTCACCGAGCCGTCCTCAATGCATTCCAGCAGGCTCTGCTGCTGTTTTTTGTTCAGGTACTGGATCTCGTCCAGATACAGCAGGATGCCTCCCGCACCTGCCAGCGTGCCGATATCCTTGAGCACCGCCTTGATGTCCCCGGTGCCGCAGGAAGTGCCATTGAGCTTATGCAGCGTCATACCGCTGTTTTCTGCAATGATGCGTGCCACCGTCGTTTTTCCGGTACCGGACGGGCCGTAGAAGATCATGTTCGGGATGCGTCCGCTCTCGATGGTACGGCGGAACACCCTGCCCGGTGCCAACAGATGCTGCTGACCGCAGACATCTGCCAGTGTTTTGGGCCGCAGACGCTGTGCCAGTGGTTCGTTCATCGTGTTTTCCTCCTCCCGTACCGAGGCGCGATTCCCCCAGCATTTTTCTATAGTATATCGCATTTTGGCAGTAAGAGCAAGGTTTTATCTGAAAATCATTCTCAGATAATTTTTACCCGCAGTTTACAAAAAACGCAAAACATGGTATTATCGTATCAGCTTTTGTCGATGGGAGTGGATGAAATGCCTGTTCGCAAAAAAGCACCAGAAGACCTTACTGCAAAAAAGGCGCTGGCGCTGGAAGTGATTGACCGGTTAAAAAAAGAATACCCAGATGCCGGCTGTACATTGGATTATGACCACGCCTGGCAGCTTCTGGTCAGCGTGCGTCTGGCAGCCCAGTGCACCGATGCCCGCGTGAACATTGTGGTGGAAGACCTGTTTGCCAAATATCCCAATGTTGCTGCGCTGGCTGCTGCGGAACCCGAAGACATTGAAGCCATCGTCAAGCCCTGCGGGTTGGGACACTCCAAAGCGCGGGATATCTCCGCCTGTATGCGGGTGCTGCGCGATAAATACGGTTGTCAGGTGCCCACCACCTTTGAAGAGCTGCTTGCCCTGCCCGGCGTAGGCCGCAAGAGCGCAAACCTTATCATGGGTGATGTGTTTGGCAAGCCTGCTATCGTAACAGACACCCACTGCATCCGGCTGTGCAACAAGATCGGCCTTGTGGACGGCATTAAGGAACCGCAGAAGGTGGAAATGGCCCTGTGGAAGATCGTTCCTCCGGAAGAAGGCAGCGACCTGTGCCACCGATTTGTGATGCATGGTCGGGCAGTGTGCAATGCGCGCAAGCCAGAATGCGAAAAATGTTGTTTGAAGGATATTTGCCGCTTTGCCCGGGAAACCGCCGGGCAGAGCGCAGAGCTTTAAAACTCAGGAGGTAGAATATTATGTTTGGTTTTATTTTCAGTCTGCTGATCGGCGCTCTGGCTGGTTACATCGCCGGCCGCATTATGGGCAGCGAAACTTCCACCGTGCGCAATATCGTGCTGGGCATTCTGGGCGGTTTTGTAGGCAGCATCGTGTTCGGCCTGATCGGTCTGAGCGCTACCGGCATCGTGGGTGAGATCCTCGTTTCCGTTGTGGGTGCCTGCATCTGCATCTGGATCGGCCGTAAGCTGTTCAACTGATTTTTCTTGTGTGCAAGGCTGCTCTTCGAGTTTTTCTCGGAGAGCAGTTATATTTTTGCGTCACAGACTATTTGCACCTGTTCTGCCGCAAAATCAAATCTTGACAGCGCACAGGAAGTATGATAGAATATTTCTCGTTGCAGAACATGCAAGAAAATTTTATCTGCTACTGTGGCTCAGCTGGTAGAGCAGCTCACTCGTAATGAGCAGGTCGCCTGTTCGAATCAGGTCAGTAGCTCCAAAAATCCTACGAATTTACGTTTAGAATCGTAATTTCGTGGGATTTTTTATTTAGTCTCGCAAGTTTTCGCAAAACCGCAACATCGCCCACAAAACAAGACAAAATAAAACGCCCCGTGGCACCATTTCATAGGGCGTTATACGCATTTTTATGCTTTCTTTTGGACAGGCTTCTTGAGTTCACAATGTAGGTTTGTCAATGATGTGTTTCTGTGATGTTTGGTGTAGCAATTTAACTGTACCACAGAACGACTCATTCGTCTTTTTTCACTTTGTGACACATCTATTGTAATCCTACACAGCTTTTATTGTTCAATATGTGAAATTTTATTGAAAATTTTTCATGGTAGTGGTAAAATATTTTTATGTCTTTGTCATTCTGTGCCCCTTCGCGGTAGAGGGAGAGCGCAAAACAGAAAAGACTCAAAAATTGCGGCATCCTTTCCGTGGGTGGGTTTTACAGCACACACTCTTGCGGGCGGTGATGTATGATCAGTAAGCAAAAGCAGCCAACCGCAAAACGATGGCTGTCCAAGAAGTGTGAGGAGGAGGATCGGATGAAAACAAAAACATTGCGCCGCCTATTTTCCATGCTTGCGGCACTGGTGATGGGGCTATCCCTGCTCACCGGATGCAGCGAAAAAAATGCGGAACGAACACAGGAGCAGGAAGACGCTCAGACTATTCAGGTGTATCTGTGGAGCACCAGCCTGTACGAAAACTATGCGCCCTATGTTCAGGCGCAGCTGCCGGACGTGAACATTGAATTCATCGTCGGCAACAACGATCTGGATTTTTACAAGTTTTTGCAGCAAAACGGCGGTCTGCCGGATATCATCACCTGCTGCCGGTTCTCGCTGCACGATGCGGCACCGTTGAAGGACAGCCTGATGAACCTTGCCATGACCAATGAGGCGGGCGCTGTGTACAACACCTACCTCAACAGCTTCAAAAACGAGGATGGCAGCGTGAACTGGCTGCCGGTGTGCGCGGATGCCCACGGCTTTGTGGTCAACCGCAGCCTTTTTGAGCAGTACGATATTCCCCTGCCCACCGATTACGCAAGCTTTGTAGCGGCCTGTCAGGCTTTTGAAAAGGTAGGCATCCGCGGCTTTACCTCCGATTATACCTACGACTACACCTGCATGGAAACCCTGCAGGGGCTTTCTGCTGCCGAGCTTACCACCACCGCGGGGCGCAAGTGGCGCACTACCTACAGCGACCCCGCCAGCACCGCGCGGGTGGGTCTGGACGACACCGTATGGCCGGGGGCGTTTGAGCGGATGGAGCAGTTCATTCAGGATACCCACCTTACAGCAGATGATCTTGCATTGAATTACGACGATGTGACCGGAATGTTCCGGAACGGAGAAGTTGCCATGTACTTTGGCAGCTCTGCCGGCGTGAAGATGTTTCAGGATGAGGGCATCGACACGATCTTTCTGCCCTTCTTCAGCCAGAACGGCGAACCGTGGATCATGACCACCCCCTATTTCCAAGTTGCCCTGAACCGGGATCTGGAGCAGGACACCGCGCGCCGCGAAAAAGCCATGAAGGTGCTGAACGTCATGCTCTCCGAACAGGCGCAGAACCGCATCGTCTCGGAGGGGCAGGACATACTGAGCTACAGCCAGAACGTTCCCCTGCGCCTGACCGAGTATCTGAAGGACGTCCGCAGCGTGGTGGAAGAAAACCACATGTATATCCGCATCGCCTCCAACGATTTCTTTGCCGTTTCCAAGGATGTGGTCTCCAAAATGATCGCAGGCGAGCTTACCGCTGAGCAGGCGTATCAGGCCTTCAATGCCCAGCTCCTTGCCGATGAGGAGCCTGCCGACAACGAGACCGTGCTGACCTCCGGGAAGGCCTATTCCAACGTATTCCACGCAAACGGCGGCAGCGCTGCCTTCTCCGTGATGGCAAACACGCTGCGCGGCGTGTATGGCACCGATGTGCTGCTTGCCACCGCAAACAGCTTTACTGGCAGTGTGCTGCAGGCGGATTATAACCAGAAAATGGCAGCTTCCATGATCATGCCGAACGGTCTGATGTCCCGCCAGCGCACCATGACCGGTGCGGAGCTGAAAGAGACCGTCCACGCCTTTGTGGAAGGCTGCGAGGGCGGGTTTGTGCCCTTCAACCGTGGTTCTCTGCCAGTGGTCAGCGGCATTGCTGTGGAGGTAAAAGAGAATAACGGCAGCTATACCCTGACCGGCATCACCCGGAACGGGCAGCCGCTGGGAGATAACGACACCGTTACCGTGACCTGCCTTGCAACGGAAAAGCAGATGGAAGCGCTGCTTGCGAGCGATAGCGGCACGTCTGTGGGCGAAGATACGTGGGTAAAGAACACATGGCGCGATTATATCTCCGGCGGCGCAACGCTTGCAGAGCCGGAAAACTACATGACACTGAGGTGAGCGGAATGGCAGACGAAAAGCACGAATCCAAACGCAGCTGCTATTCCCGGCACAAGTGGCTGCCTGCCGCCGCTGCCATCCTTCTTTTGGTCTTTCTGGCAGCCGGTTTCAGCTTCCGGTACATCTCGTTTATGTCGCAGACCATCTATCAGGAAAGCACCTCGCATCTGGAAGAGGTGCTGTATAAATCCAATAGTATGCTGAAAGAGATGGTGCGCAAAAACCTGACCTATCTGCATCTGTGCAACGGCTTTCTGAAAAACACCTCGAATGAGGATGAAATTCAGGCCTATATCGAGGAAGCACAGCAGGCAGCCGGATTTGTTGACTTCTACTTTCTTTCCTATGACGGCAACTACACGACCGTGACCGGGGGAACCGGCTACCTTGGCCTGCAGACCAATCTGGACGAAAAGCTCTCCGATGGCGAGGATATCGTCGTAAATACGGCGCTGCCCGGCAAAGCCCCGATGCTTGCGTTCATCTGCCCCGAAACGCAGGGCAGCTACCGGGGCTTTGCCTACGATGCTGTTGCCATCACCTATTATAATGACGCTGTGCTGAGATTGCTGGACAGCTCTGCTTTTCAGGGCAATGCCAGCAACTATGTGATCTACCCGGATGGGCGGGTGGTGATTGACAATTCCGTAAACCGCAAGGAAATCATTTACAACTTCATTGCGATGCTGCGCGACCATTCCGACCTTTCCGAGGAACAGATTCTTGCCCTTTCGGATGATTTTGCGCAGGGCCGCAGCGGAAACCTGCGGGTCAAACTGGGCGACACCAGTTATTATCTGGTCTACGAGGATACCGCGGTCCAGAACTGGACGATGGTGGGGCTTGTGCCGGTCAGCATTGTCAATGCCAGTCTGGATAAGCTGTGGTTCCACACGGTGCAGATCGTGGCGGGCATCGCCTTTGGCCTTGCTGTGCTGATCATCCTGCTGATCCTGCGCAGAAGCCATACGACCCTGCGCCGGAAGGACACTGAGATCCTGTACCGGGACGAGCTGTTCCAAAAGCTTTCGCTGAACGTGGACGACGTTTTCCTGATGCTGGACGCAAAGACCTCCAAGGTGGATTATGTCAGCCCCAACGTCGAACGGCTGCTGGGCATCCCGTGGAAAGAAGTGCGGCAGGATGCCCGTGCTCTGGCAGCGCTGCACCCGAAGGATGACCCGGATCGCGACAAGAACTTTCTGGAAGGACTGCTCAGCGGGCAGCAACGCGAATGGGATTTCGAGTTTGAGCATCGGGAGACCAAAGAGCGGCGCTGGTTCCATAACATCGCCATGGGCAGCGAGGTAGAGGGCAGGACCAAGTATATCCTTGTCTTGTCCGACCGCACCGCCGACAGGCAGGTGAATCAGGCACTTTCGGATGCCGTTGCGGCGGCCGAGACTGCCAACCGCGCCAAAAGCACCTTCCTTTCCAATATGTCCCACGACATCCGCACCCCCATGAACGCCATCATCGGCTTTACCACGCTGGCACTCAGCAACATTGACGATAAAGACCGGGTGAAGGATTATCTTGCCAAGACCCTCGCTTCCAGCAATCATCTACTTTCCCTCATCAACGATGTGCTGGATATGAGCCGCATCGAAAGCGGAAAGATCCATCTGGAAGAAGTGGAAGTCAACCTTTCGGATGTGCTGCACGACTTAAAAACCATCGTCAGCGGGCAGATCTACGCAAAGCAGCTAGAGCTTTATATGGATGCCATGGATGTGACCGATGAGGACGTTTACTGCGATAAGACCCGGCTGAATCAGGTACTGCTGAACCTGCTGTCCAACGCCATCAAGTTCACCCCGGCGGGCGGCACGGTCTCGGTGCGGGTGCGGCAGCTTGCCGGAGCGGTGCGCGGCTGCGGGCAGTATGAGTTCCGCGTCAAGGACAACGGCATCGGCATGAGCCAAGAGTTCGCCAAAAAGATTTTTGAGCCGTTTGAGCGGGAGCGCACCTCCACGGTAAGCCGGATCCAGGGCACCGGCCTTGGCATGGCTATTACCAAAAACATCGTGGATATGATGGGCGGCACCATCGAGGTGCAGACGGCGCAGGGCAAGGGCAGCGAGTTTATCATTCGTGTGCCCATGCGTGCGCAGGCAGAGCACCGTCCGGTGGAAAAGATCACCGAACTGGAAGGCCTGAAGGCACTGGTGGTGGATGACGATTTCAACACCTGCGACAGCGTGACAAAGATGCTGGTCAAGGTGGGCATGCGTGCCGAGTGGACCCTTTCCGGCAAGGAAGCGGTGCTGCGTGCACGGCAGTCCATCGAAATGAGCGACGCCTACCACGCCTATATCATCGACTGGCGCTTGCCGGATATGAACGGCATCGAGGTCACCCGCCAGATCCGCAGCCTGAACGATGATACGCCCATCATCATCCTGACCGCCTACGACTGGGCCGACATTGAGGTGGAGGCAAAGGCTGCCGGTGTGACCGCCTTCTGCTCCAAGCCCATGTTCATGTCCGACCTGCGCGAGACGCTGATGAGCGCCATCGGCCAGACACAGACGGATGCGGCGCAGGAGCTTCTGCCGAAAAAGAACATCCACTTCAAGGGCAGGCACATCCTGCTGGTAGAGGACAACGAGCTGAACCGTGAGATCGCGCAGGAGATTCTGTGCGAGTACGGCTTCCGGGTCGATACGGCGGAAAACGGTGCCGTGGCGGTGGAAAAGGTAAGCACTGCCGCACCGGGCAGCTATGATCTGGTGCTGATGGATGTGCAGATGCCGGTGATGGACGGCTATACCGCCACCCGGCAGATCCGCGCACTGGGCGACCCTGCACTGGCAAAGATCCCGATTCTTGCCATGACTGCCAACGCATTCGATGAAGACCGCCGCAATGCCTTGGAAAGCGGCATGACCGGCTTTTTGTCCAAACCCATCGTGATCGGCGACCTTGTGCAGGAGCTGCGCAAAATTTTGTAACAAGCCACCTGTCAGGCATAAAAAAATAAAGCACCCGCAGCAATTTGCTCACCGGAGATTCAAAACCTCTGTGGCGATTGCTGTGGGTGCTTTTGCTTTTGGGCGCTGTTTATTTCAGTACATCTGCAAGGACCTGCAGCAGGTGTGGAATATCCAGCGGCTTTGCAATATGGCCGTTCATACCGGCCTTCAGTGCGTTCTGACGGTCTTCCTCAAAGGCATTTGCCGTCATTGCAAAGATGGGGATGCCAGCCTTTGCGGCATCCGGCAGCGCACGAATCTGCCGCGTTGCCTCGTAGCCGTCCATGTTGGGCATCTGGATGTCCATGAGGATCAGGTCATACTGTCCGTCTGCCGCCTGCTTCATCTTCCGGACGGCGATCTCGCCATCCTCGGCAGATTCCACCTCAAAGCCCGCTTCCTTCAGGATCTCCACTGCGATCTCACGGTTCAGCTCGTTGTCCTCCACCAGCAGGATCTTTTTCCCTTTGAAGGCCTCCGCGTTCAGCTGCACCGGCCTGCAGGCAGGCTCTGCACCGAACGGCTCTGCCAGCACTCTGCGCAGCTCCGAGAGGAACAGCGGCTTTTCGCAGAAGGCGGTAACACCGGCAGCGCGGGCTTCCTCTTCAATATCGGCCCAGTCGTAGGCGGTCAGGATGATGATGGGGCAGCTTTTTCCAATCACCTTGCGGATCTGCCGCACGATCTCGATGCCGTTCATATCGGGGATCAGCCAGTCGATGATGTAAACGCTGAATTCATCCCCCTGCTCCATGGCATACCGGGTGCGGATCACCGCTTCCCTGCCGGAGATCGTCCACTCCGGCCGCATCCCGATCTTGGACAGCATGGTGCTGACGCTCAGGCAGGTGTCGGTATCGTCGTCCGCCACCAGTGCCCGCAGCCCTTCCAGCTGCGGGAGCTGCCTGAGCTCCACCTTTTGTCCGCTGAGCGCAAAGCAGAGATTCACGATAAACTCGCTGCCCTTGCCCGGCTCGCTCTCAATGGTGATGGTGCCGCCCATCAGGTCCACAATGTTCTTGGTGATGGACATGCCGAGGCCGGTACCCTGAATGCCGCTGACGGTGGAGTTTTCCTCACGGGCGAACTCCTCAAAGATGTGCTTCTGGAATTCCTCGCTCATGCCGATGCCGTTGTCCTTGATGCGGAACTCATAGCAGGCCCGGCCCGCAGGCGCACCGTTTTTCTCAGCAATGCGAATGCTGATCATGCCGCCTGTGGGAGTGAACTTGATGGCATTGGACAAAATGTTCAGCAGGATCTGGTTCAGCCGCAGCGGGTCGGTGATGATATCCTCGTTCTCCACATTCATGGTATCAATAAAAAGCGACAGCCGCTTTGCCGAAACATTGGGCTGAATGATGGAGCGCACATCGTGGACGAGGTCCGGCAGATGCACCGCTTTTTCCTCGATCTTTACCTTTCCGCTCTCGATGCGGCTCATATCCAGCACATCATTGATGAGGGAAAGCAGATGCTGGCTGGAGGTGGAGATCTTTTTGAGGTAGTCCAGCACCTGTTCCCTATTGTCGATATGGGTTGCAGCCAGCGAGGTGAAGCCGATGATGGCGTTCATGGGGGTGCGGATATCGTGGCTCATATTGAACAGGAACTCCCGCTTGGCGCGGTTTGCCGCCCCTTCGTGCTGAAGCGCGATCTCCAGCTTGCGGTTCTGTTCCTCCAGCTGGGTCTGGTACTTCCTCTCCTGCTCTTTTTTCTGCAGCTCCATCTCCTGCACGGAACGGCGGCGCAGCAGCTGAAGGATCATTACAAGCAGGATGTAGCCGACCAGCACCGTCAGGATCAGCAAAAGCGACTCCCGGAAGATTATTTTTTCATCCGTGTACGCATAGAGATCGAAGGATCTGCCATGGCAGAACATCCCGAAATAGCAGCCGGAGCCGTTCCAGTCCCGGGTATGGGTCAGCTTCTCTGCGGCCCCGGCTTTGCGAATTCCCTGCGCCAGCGGACTGCCTGCAACATCCTGCCCAATCAGCTCCGGGCGGTTTGCGGCAACGACCTGATTGTTCTGCACGATGAACAGCGTGCCGCTGGTTTCTGCCGGGTAGCCATCCAGTACACTTTGGATGGACAGCGCCGTTTCCTCCACAAATTCCGCCGGGGTGTACCGGTAGGCAAGCAGGAGCAGCTCTGTGCTTTCTGCCCGGTGTGCCGCAACATCCACAGCAGAGCCATCTTCCAGCAGGACGCGCTTCACATAGGTCTTTCGCGGGTAAGATAAAACGTCCAGAACAGCGTCATTTTTCAGCTGGTCGCCAAACCGGTCATAGCCGATGCCGTTGGTCGTGGACTCGCACCGGAGCGTGCCATCCGGTCCCAGAACCGAAATGCCGGTGAGCCAGAGCTTTTCTGTCTGCCTGTTCAGGCACTGCGGGTCGGAGAGGTCAAGCGCAGGATTTTCTGCCAGCTGATGGACTGCGACCGCCGTGCGGCGGAGTGCCTTTGCCGTGATGGTATCGTTGTGCTTTTCAAAGCTGGTGGACTGGGATTTGACAAACTCAAGGGTCTGGCAAAAGCGTTCCTCTGCTGTGCGCATTGCCCGCCAGCTGGAGAAAAAAGCAACACCGGCCATCAAGAGCACGCCGATGATCAGATAGGCTGTCCATATCCTTTTATCCGGGGTGGTTCTGTTTTTACGCGCCAATGGTGTCCACCTCCAGATACTGCGAAGCATTTTCAAGGTATCGGCCAACGATCTGCTCCAGCGTGCCATCCGCGCGCATCTGCGCAAGGGTATCGGTCAGCTGGCTGTCCAGCCCGCGGGTGTCGTTCTTGGCAAAGGCGATGCCCAGCCCGGTGACCAGCAGCGGTTCCTCCAAAATGCGGAAGTCTACGGCATTGTCCTTCATATATTGCAGGATGCCTGTCTCGTGGGCGGCGATGCCGTCCACATAGCCGCAGGCCAGCATTGCGTACTGCACACTGCGGTTTTCGATGCTGAGCACCTCCACCGTCTGCGGGATGCGCGGGTCGGAGCCGCTGAGAAAGATCTCCTCCGGCTTGCCGGTGCTCTGCACGGCGATGGTCTTGCCGGCAAGGTCGCTGAGGGATCGGATGCTGCTGTGGGCATCCACCGCAACCACCTGACGGCTCACCATGTAAGGCCCCGCCCAGCGGTATACCTCTTCGCGTCCATCCATGGAAAAGCAGCCCCAGATGCAGTCGATGGCACCGCTTTCCACAAGATTTGTTTTCTGCTCCCAGTTGATCGTTTCAAACCGGGCAGCATACCCCATGCGGCGGAACGCCTCGGTGGCGATCTCCACATCGATCCCGGTGGGAACACCGTCATTGTTCAGATAGATATAAGGTGGATAGCTGTCGCTTCCCACAACGATTTGTGCAAGACCGCTGTCTTTCGCTTCCTCTTCTCCGCAGGAAGTCAGACTGCTTACGGCAGCAGCTGCCGCCAGCAGCGTGCATCCGTTCAGGAATGCACGGCGTGAGATTCTGTGTTTCATTCGGGCTTTTTATACTCCTGTTTTGATTGCATCCGCAGCTCAGTTGTGCTGCTGTAATTCTTCTTTCAGGGCAGCTTGGATATCCGTCAGGCATTGCAGCAGAAGCGGCTTCCTGTTGATGAAGTTTTTCCAACAGCTGCTGCTCACGCGCTTTGTAATATTCCTCGATCTCGGAAAGTGTATTCACTTTCTAATCTTCTCCTGCATCATTCACATCGTTTGTGCGCTTCCTCTGCGGAAACGCGCTTGTCCGCTATTTATTTTCGGGGGGATAACACGAAAGCGTTTTACCGTCTGCTCCAGCGCAGCAATATCCACAGGTTTGGACAGGTGCTCGTCCATGCCGGCTTCCCTGCTCTTCTGCATATCCTCAAGGAAGGCATTGGCGGTCATGGCAAGGATGGGAATGATCCTGCCCAGCGGGTTTTCGCCGCTGCGGATGCGGCGGGTGGCTTCCAAGCCGTCCATCACAGGCATCTGCACATCCATCAGGATCATGTCGTACTCGCCGGGCTTTACGCTGGCAAAGGCATCCACGATTTCCTGACCGTTGGAGCAGATGGTGCAGCTTGCACCATTGGCTTCCAGCAGCATTTCCAGAATTTCGGCGTTGATGGCGTTATCCTCGGCGCAGAGGAACTTCATGCCGGACAGAGGAGAAGTTCCTTCCTCTTCCTCCGGGAGCACCTGTGCCTCTGGCACCGTATCTGCTTCGGCATCAACGGGAAATTCCAGCACCACCTCAAAGCGAGTACCCTTGCCGGTGGTACTCTCCACATTGATAGAGCCGCCCATCAGGTCCACGATGTTCTTGGTGATGGCCATACCAAGGCCGGTGCCCTGCACCTTGTTGGTGCCGGAGCGCTCCTCGCGGGTAAAGGGGTCAAAAAGGTTCTTCTGGTAGGCCTCGCTCATGCCAATACCGTCATCCTGCACCACAAAGCGGTATCGGGCGTAGTGCTCGTTTCGGGGCAGCTCGTCCACCTCAAACCGGATATGCCCGCCGGTGGGCGTATACTTGACTGCGTTGGAGAGAATATTCATCAGCACCCGATTCAGACGGTTGGGGTCTGCCAGCACATTTTCGTGCTGCAGATGGGTGTTTACCGTAAAGGTCTGGCGGCGCTGGCCTGCCTGCTGGCGGATGATGCTGTCCAGCTGGCTGATCTGCTGGGGCAGATTCATTTTTTCCACATTCAGGGTGGTCTTGCCGCTCTCGATGCGGCTCATGTCCAGAATATCGTTTATGATGCCCAGCAGCAACTGGCCGGAATTTTCCAGCTTGTCCAGATGTTCGGCCAGCTTTTCCGGCTGGTGCAGCTCGTTTTTCATCAGAGTGGTAATGCCGATGATGGCGTTCATGGGGGTGCGGATATCGTGGCTCATGTTGGCAAGGAAGTCCGTCTTAGCCTTGCTGGCGCGCTCGGCGGACTGTAACGCCTCTGCGGCAATGTCCTGTGCCTGCCGCAGCTCATCGTTTACCTGCGTCAAATGGATGTTGTATTGCTCCAGACGGAGGTTCGCTTCTTTTTCTGCCTGCAGCTCCTGCTGCTGCTTTTGCCGCAGGAGAAACCAGCCGACGAAAACTGTTATGACCGAGAACACCATTGCAATGACGATGATGATGATCATGACGATGCTGACCAGCTTCTGCGTATTCACGGCCACATATTTTGCCGGAACAAGGAACGCCAGTGTCCACTGGGCGTTTTCCATCTGCTTCAGGGCGTAGAAATACTCGGTGCCGTCCAGCACGGCGTTGGAATAACAGGAACCTGTGCGGTCAAGCCGCTCCTTTGCCTCCGCAAAGGAAGAGCCGTGCAGATAGGACATCCAGGATAGCACGGTGTATACATTGTGTCCCTTCAGCAGTTCGGTATCGTTAGCGTTGAACAGCTTGAAACCGTCATTATCCAGCACATAGACGCTGTTGTTATTTTCGTAGGCATCACAGCGGAAATAATCGTTCAGTTGGGTCATGCTTTGCGAAATACCAAAGTAGCACAGGGTGATCTCTTTTTCTCCGCTTTGCAGTGTGATGGGGGTGGAGAGCTTTTCCAGAAACACCATCCGGGAGTCGTCCACGGTCAGCGAGTTGGAAACGTAGCTGACCCGCTGCGGTGCGCTTTCCAAATACTTCATTCCTCGCAGCAGCCCCATGCGGCCATTCTCAGTATAGTAATGTCCGGCAGAGTCCACGGCAATCAGTTCGATCTGTCTTTCATGGTAATTGGAAAGCTCCGACAGCTTTTTCAGATAGCGATAGAACTCGGTATCGGTCTTTAACGGAGTGTAGTACAAATAATTGCATTGTACATTCACCTCGTCCCAGTGGGTGTCGATCACATCCTCCAGACTGCGGAACATCTGGTGGGTGACCTCTTCCATCTGGTTCAGCCGCTCATGGTAGACAAGGTTCTGGATGTAGGTCTGGCTCATGATAAAAAGGGTCAGGATGACCGCAACAATGACAAAGCCGGTGCCCCAAAGCAGCTTTTTATATAGGTTGTTGTTCACATCCGGTATCTCCTGTCCGTTCTGTTCAGCTCCATGCAGTGTCTGCCCGGCTGATGGTGGTGTATGCACCAAAGAAGGCTTTTGCGGCATCCATGCCCACCACGCCGCTGTCTGTGACCGTGGTCTCCGCAACCAGCTGGTCACTCACACCGCAGATGGCAACCTGATAGGTCTTGCCCGCATCCGGCTGCACCGGGCTTACCAGCACATAGGGGTAGCCCTTGCCGTTGCCGTAGGCATCGTAGCCCGTGGCCAGCAGGTCGTTGATCTGCTGCCCGGTCAGGGTAACGGTTTGGATGGTGCGGTTCCAGCCGGTGGGCAGGATCACCGAAAGGTCGTAATCCGTAATGTCCTTGGCGTACAGCTTGGCAGCTACGCCGTGATGGTTCTGATCGGTGGGGTTGCCGGGGATCCATGTGCTCAGCGACACCAGCGCAAGGTCGCTGCCGGTAGCCTGTGCAAAGCAGCGGCCTACCAGCATGGCGCAGTCCTCCTGCGAAAGCTCCTCCGTAACGGTAGTGATGGTATCCGGGGTGTTGTTCACCACACTATCCTGATCCTCGTCCAGCTGACGGATCACATCCTCCATGGTGGCATTGCCCTTCATGAAGTCCAGCATTTTAAGGCCAGTGGTCACGATGGTGTTTTCCCAGCCGGAATAGATAAAGGGCGCGGTGTTGCCTGCATTCAGGGCATCGGCGATGTCGGCATAGTAGGTGCCGTCCGCTTTTGCGTCCTTGAAGGGCAGCAGGCTGCTTTTCAGCGCCGTTGCGGGCTGCAGAGCGCTGGTGCCTGCAACGGTGGAAAGCACACGCATCACCTTGAGCGCATCTTCCAGCTTCTGGGGGTTCTGCTCCAGCTTTTTATTCAGACCGTAGAAGCGGTTCACATTCAGCACAAAAACGTTCTGGGTGCCGTCCTCCGAGAGAAACGGCATCAGCCCGTATTTATCGGCGTTGCCGTCTGCCTCCACGATGCCGTTGGTGCCGCCCATCAGAAACAGGGTGTTGCCCTCGGTCATCCTCTGCCGGGTCACATTGTCGTCAAGAGCGTCGCCGGTGTCGTTCAGCATCCCGATGTCCTTCCACTTCTGGACATAGGCCATCGCCTGCATCATGCCGGGGGTATTGCTGACATTCGCCTTACCGGACAGATAATCCCGCTGCCACAGCCTGCCGTCCAGTGTGCCGAGGAAATCGGCGTCCGCAATGTTGCACAGATACTGGAAACCATAGCCCGGATACTGGATCTGCGGCAGACAGAGATCGACCTCTGCTTTCTTGGCCTTTACAGCCAGTTCTTCCAGCTCAGCGAAAGAATTGGGCAGCTCCCAGCCGTATTTTTTCAGCAGGGTCTTGTTGTAGGTGATGCCGTAGCAGTTGTAGGTCGAGGGCAGCAGGTAGATGGCACCGTTGTCGAACACGTCCTGCAGACGGGACTCCACATAGTTATCCGTAAAATCGTAGCCGGAAAGGTCCAGCAGTTTGTCGGAGACCAGATCGATCCGGGGGTCGTAGTAGGTCAAGGTGCAGACGTCCGGCAGGTCGCCCGCCGCAAACATATTCTGCAAACAGGTGGTGGTGTTATCGCCGCTGTAGGGCACGACCTCGATGTTCACTTCCGGGTAAACGCTGTGTACCTGCTCAATAAAGGCTTCTATCTCCTTATAAGGTGCCATAAAGGTGATGGCTTCGTGCGCATCGTCTTTTTTCGCCGTTTCGGTCTTACCGCCGCCGCAGGCAGTCAACGCCGCCGTGGCTGCCGTAATGCCGCAGACCTGCAAAAAAGAGCGGCGGGAGATCTTTTTCATCATATAAATATACCTCCCTCACATTATCGGAAAGTGCAGTAGCGCAGTGCTGCCCTAGCTATTCTTACACATCCCATAGGAATCCACACACCCGCAGCCTGTCCGCATGGGCTTTGCGCCGAGCTTCCATAAAATAACATTATTATTGTACCATTGCAACAAAAGTGTTTCAAGTTGTTTTTGAAGGCTTTTACATACGAAAGTACTTTTTATATCTGATTCTGCCTTTTGCATGGCATAAAATGCAAAACGACCTATTGAGGAAATAATCGTAGATGGTTAGCATGAATGGAAAAAATGTGCAGGCTCATCATCAACACTAAACCACCCAGTGTGAAGAAGAGCTTTTCACATCCGGCGGCTGCGTGGATCAGCTGCTGCCAAAGGCCCTTTTTCTGCATAAACAAGATCCAGCCCATAGAGGCAATGTAGGTCATGCCGACACCGAGATGACTGAGCATTATCTCCATGTTCTACAACACCGGCACCCGGCTGGGGCTTATCCACGAAACAAGTCATCGAAAAACTGAAACTGCTGACTGATGCGGAGTTTGCCGAGCTGGAATTTCCCCCGGACTGATCTTTGCCGCCTGCGGGCGGCGTACATAAAGTATTTTGTTCTTCCAAAAGATATGCTATAATCAAATTAGACAAAATTCCTCTCTTCAAGCGATTTCTCCGCAATTTTCCTGTGGCTCTGCTCGTATCAAAAATAAGGGACCGATTTTTAATTGTCAGAACGGAGGAACCATTATGGCAATCTTTGAAAAGACCATCCGAAACAAAAACTTTGACAAACTGCTTCGGAAGCTGGAACAAGAAATCCCAGACAGCAGTTGGTCGGCAGATTTAGAGGCAGGCAGTGATTTCAAAGAGGGCGATGCCCGGTGCAGTGTCCGTGTATTTGAACGGTACAGCATGATGGGCGGCAACCGCCTGAGTCTGACACTGACCATGTTCCAGAATGCGGACAGTCCGGTTCGGCTGTCTGCCATCACCGCAGGAGGCAGTCAAGCGGTGTTCTT